>CAZIKA010000045.1:9656-16931 GCA_964539705.1 uncultured Prevotella sp.
GCAATGCCTGCACTGAGTAGTCCCAGTGATGCCAGTTTTTCTTGTTCTTTCAACTTCTGTTGCAAGTCTTCCATTTGCTTCTCCATAGTCGTATCAGTTTTGACTTATTGGTATTGTGATAGTAAATTCTGTATAGACGTCCTTCTCAGATTTCACGCTGATATCACCACCGATGTTTTGGATGATCTCACGACTGAGGTACAATCCTACGCCAGCAGCCTCACCAGTAGGTTTCGTGGTGAAGAAGGGGTCGAATATTTTATCGATGATAGTATCCTCGATGCCGATACCGTTATCGCGAATAATAATATCGTATTGCGTGTCGTTGCTGTTTACGCTTAAGGCAATCTCTGGGGCGTATTTCTCGCGCTGGGCTTTCTTGACTACCGCATAGACGGCATTGCCCAACAGGCTCATCAACGTCATGCTCAGTTGCTCAGGATTACCTTTAATATTTATCGACTCCTGAGGAACACTGAATGATGTCTTGATATCATATTGCTTGATGTCCTCACCAAAATAGTTGCTTAGCATCTCTTCGTCTTGATGCAACACGGGAACTAGGTTCATCTCTACAATACCACCGCTACGGTCTTTCAGCATTTCCTCCATAGCCTTCAGCGTACGGGTAGTGTTCACACCGTGCTGTTCCACCTTCTGTAGGTTCTGATCCAACATATCAATGATATCCAGTGTGTCCTCGAAGTTCTCCTTGTCCATGTGCTCTTCTTCGTCTTCCACGTTGGCCTTCAGGTCTTTCAGCAGTCCGTAAGACAGTTTCGAGAAATTGTTGATATAGTTCATGGGGTTGAGGATTCGGTCGATAAGTCCCTGCGTGAGTTTACCCGCCGTAGCCATCTTCTCCTGACGAATCAGTTCGTTCTGTGCCTGAGCCAGTTCATCGAGTGCCGTCTGCAGACTCTTTGATTTCTCCTCAATCTCGTCCTTCTGTTTCACCACCTCTGCCGTGCGCTCCTGTACGATATTCTCCAGGCGCACCTTTTCCTTTTGCAGTTGACGCACACGCCATTTTGCGATACAATATAGCAAAAAGCCAAACAGCAGGAAGTACAATATAACCATGTACCATCTTTGGTAGAGCGGGTATTGGATGCTGAATGTCAGTTCCTCCGACTGCGTGATGTTGCCATAGGCATCCATTGCTTGTACCTCGAAGGTATGACTACCATAATCCATGCTCGGGTATTTAGCCTCTTGTTCGTCGTCCCATGCAGACCAGTTATGGTTGTCCACACGGTAGCGGTAGAGCGTCTTCTTGATGAGGATGGTATTGTCGAGCGCAAAGGTAAACTCCAAATGACGTTCGTAACTTGTCAATCTTCCTAATTTTGTCGGCATATCCCCATAGCCACCCCAAAGAATACTGTCACCATTAAGTTTTATAGAGCGTAAATACACTTTAGGTTTGCTTTCTAAGATGGGATCATGATGATTCTGCTTATAAACAATCAGACCGAAGTCACCACCCATGATGATATCATGCTTATAGATGAGCATATCTCTGACGTTGTACTCACTGATAGCGTTCAGTTGCGTCTCAAGGTTATGCAACTTACTTCCGTCCTTCATGCAGTACAGACCACGTCCGTCGCTCTTTGTCAGCCACGTAGTGCCTTCCTTATCCAAATAAGCGAACTGAGGGTAGGGGATGGGCTTCTCTTGATTGGCACTGATGGTCAGGAGTCCCTTGTTCGTCGGAACAATCATGCCAGGAACTGTCGTGTCTTTATCTACAGACACGGGGTGAAAGTCCTTCTCATTGGCCTTTTTACACCAAATGATACCATAGAGATTCTGAATCCATAAGTCCTTCTTCTCATCAACATAAATATGTGTAACGCGTTCCAAGTCGGCCACCTTACTTCGACTACCGTTGTCACCATTGAAATATACACCGTCTGGCTCACCCGTATAGAATCCCATAGGAGCTTCCTTCACGCACATGGTGTTTTGATTGCTCAGTTGCTGAGTGTTGTTCTTGTTGCTGATACGATAGAGTCCGTTGCTGGTAGCTGCGAGTATGCCTTTTGGTGTGGCAATCATCTGCCAACATTGATAAGTGATATTTTCTACTGGTAGAAATACCTTATTGCTATGATAGAACAATCCGTTAGTGGTTCCTACATACAGAACGCCCTCGTAGTTGAGGATAGAGAGCACTTCACCTCTTAGTCCTTCCTTTGATGTGGCGTGAGTATAGGTTGTAGGTATCGCTATGCAGAAGATACCGTTGTTTGTTGCTCCCCACAAGATACCTTTTCCATTGTAGGCCAGTTTGTTGATGGTGTTCGAACAGAGTCCATTATCCTCAGTAATAGCGTATTCGCCGAGTCCGTCCCGTATGATAATTTTCACGCCTTCGTTCTCAGTGGCCTTTGCCTTCATGTTGTAGCCTATATCCACCAGTTCGTCTTGTGGCTCATTATAATTTCTGGTTACTTTTGGCTCGCCATTACTCAGGATATATACATTATTTTTCTCTAATCGGAAGTACAACTGCTGTCCTTCTTCCCAGATATGTTCCACCACACCCTGGAAGTTGCCTTTCTTGACGGCATTGTGAAGTAAGAGCTCTCCGTTTTTATTGCTCTCCAGATACCCCAGGTAGTTGTAACCTCCAGCCCATATCTTACCATTCTTGTCACGGAAGAGTGTCGTGGTGCGTGTGATGTTTGGCGTATGGATGATGCGCCATTCTGCATTGTCGTAATAGAGCAGTCCCTCGAAGTTGGCTACATAGACAAATCCCTTGTCATCTGTAGTGATGTCAAAGTTTCGGTTATGAGCCTGATACTCACTGGCACTGAAGTTGCGCAGGAAGGGAATACCCTGTGCAAAGGAAGTGACAAGTGAGAAGTAGAAAGTGATAAGTAGTAGAAGTCGTTTATTCATTTCTCACCTCCTTTCACACTATTGATAAACTCTTTATACGACGCATTCTTCCCTACATAGGTATCCCATTGATCTTCCGTGAGAAGATGATTTTTGAGGCGTTCCACCATTGTATTGATAGATACTAATATCTCTGTAAGGTTGCCGTTGTTATCACCCGACCAGAGGTAGGTTTTGGAGTTGTCTATGGTAAAGTACCTAATCCAGGCGTCCGACTCATCCGATTCGAACAGCAGGATGGGCTCAACATTCTCGTTCTCATAGAGCCACAGGTTCATCTTTCCGTCGTAGCTGGAAGAATAGAGTTGGTTGCCGTTCACCTTCAGTCGTGTGACACGTGAACGATGTCCTACCAATTCCTTGACTCGTCCATTTTTCTCTTCCACATAGATTTTTCCATCGTTAGTGCCGTAGGTATTGATGCCCTTATTATCAGAACGTGCAAAGGCTGTGATGATACCTTTTACAGAGGCAGGCTTCCGCTTGGTTTCCATCTTGTCCAGACTTACTATCTCGTGCATTCGTCCCTGTTCGTCGAAGATATAAGGATGTTTGTTGATACGTCCGCTGGCAGAAATCTTGCTCCCTAGTTGTAAGGCTCCCTGCTGTTGGTTTGTATTCATGTTGAAGAAAACGATGCTACGCTCCCCGATAACGACGAGCACATCGTCATTGAATACCTCCAATGCCGACGGATAGATAATGTCTGTCAGCATCACCTCGGTTGCTTTACCATCGGGCTTGATAACTACGAGTTGTCCCGTTCTACTGGCTGCATAGATGGTTTTGTTTTTGCTGACATACACGCTACGGAAGTCGTAGTCACTTTGAGTGAAGAGTTTCTGAGTCTTGAGTTTGTCGCCTTGTCTCACGTTTCGGAATATCTCGCCATAGCTGCTCACCGTAACGATATCGTCGTTGGAACCTGGTGTGAAATAGATACCAGTTACACTGCCTTTGTGCAATCTGCTCCAACTGTTCTTACTGTCGCTGGTCTCCATCAGGCCTTGAATCACGGAAAGATGATAGAGGTCGTTTCTGTTTCCGTAAGTCGTTGTAAACCAATAGGAAGCGTATGCCAGCCGTTTGGCTAATTCTTTGCTACCTCCCGACATATGCTGGTTGTAGGCCATAGAACCGAGCGAGCGTCCCAGAGCGATATAGCTTAAAGTATCAGCCACGCGTTTGTTCTGCTCAGCAGTCTTTCGCTGTGCATCGGCAATCTCTGCCTGTCTCTTGGCTTCTTTGCTCTGGATCTCTGCATTATCACGCTCCTTTCGAGCCACCTCCTCGGAAGCTTTCGCCTTGTTCTGTGCTGCGATAGCGTTTTGTTTCTCTTCCTCGGCAATCTCCGCCTGTTTCTTTGCCTCTACAGTACGTTCATCGCTGATACGCTTCTGTTCGTAGGCAATCTCTTCCATCTGCTTGTTGATGCTTTGTTCGATGACAGCCCGTTTCTCCTTCTGACTCAGTTCTGTCAACTGCTGTTCCAGCGACCTTGTCTTTTCCTTTTCAAAAAAGTAAAAGCCAAAGCCAGTAAAACATCCTGCACCGAGTATAGCACAGCCCAGTCCCCAAAGCAAATTATTCCTAATCAGCTCTTTCAATGTTTCTTATTTTCTTTTTAATGATAATAAGGTAATATCATCGCTTTGTTCAGCACCATCGGCAAAGGCCTTGACGCTGGCCAGTATGCCGTTGATGGTCTCGTGGCAATTCAAGCCTTGCAACATACCCAGAGTCTCTTTCAGTCGCGGTTCTCCGTATTCCTCAAATGCGTTGTTCACTGCCTCGTTGACGCCGTCAGTATACATGACCAGCATATCACCCTTTTCCAGCTGTAGGGTGCCAGCTTCAAAGTCCAGTCCTTCTATGGCACCTATCATGCAGTTGGTACTCATCGGGAGTGCTTCTACCTCTCCGTTGGCATGAATCAGATAGGGTGAGTTATGACCTGCGTTACAATATGCTATCTCGCCAGTCTTGGTGTTATAGATAGCATAGAATACGGTGACGAACATACAGTTCACGGATTCCTTGCAGAGCAGTTCGTTAGCACGAGTCATCACTTCCTCAGGCTTGATTCCCTGCATGCCGATAGCACGAATCAGCGTACGACTCACAGCCATGAAGATAGCAGCCGGTACGCCCTTTCCGCTAACATCTGCCATCACGAATCCTATCCTGTCTTCATCAATGCGGAAGAAGTCGTAGAAGTCGCCACCCACATCTTTTGCTGGTGTCATCGAAGCGGCAATATCAAGGACATCTTCAACTTCGGGGAATGGTGGGAATACGCGAGGCAATATGGCTTGCTGAATCTCTCCGGCTACAGCCAGATCGGTCTTCAGCGACTCCAGTTGCGAGTGTTCCTGCTGCGACTGTTTGATATAGTTGATTTGCTCAATGGCCTTCTCGATGGTCAGACTCAGGTCGTCCAGGTCAATAGGCTTCGTAGCAAAGTCAAACGCGCCGTTGTTCATCGCCTGACGGATATTTCCCATATCGCCATAGGCGCTGACCATAATACATTTCAGCGCAGGGTTCTGCATCTCGTTAATCTTCGTGAGCAGGGTCAGTCCATCCATCTCTGGCATGTTGATATCACTCAGGATGATGTCGAAGTCTTTGTGCTGCAGCATCATGGTGAGCGCTTCCACACCGTTATGTGCGAAATGGAACTCGTACTCTCCTTTTCTAATCTTTCTTCTAAAGTATTGTGTCAAGAGCAACTCAAGGTCCATCTCGTCATCGACACTAAGAATCTTTGTTGGCATAATTTATTTAATATTTATCATTTAGCATTTCTCATTTAGCGAAGCGACTACGAACACAGCACCGTCAGTCCTGCCATCACGATACTCACCATTGACATCAGTTTGATGAGGATGTTCAGACTAGGACCGGATGTGTCTTTGAAGGGGTCGCCTACGGTATCGCCTACGATGGTGGCTTTGTGAGCAAATGAGCCCTTACCGCCGAAGTTACCTTCTTCTACCATCTTCTTTGCATTGTCCCAAGCACCACCTGCGTTAGCCATGAAGACAGCCAGCGTGAAACCACACGACAGACCGCCTACCAGCAATCCCAGAACGCCTGCAATACCCAGCACGCATCCCACGATGATGGGGATAGCGATAGCCAGGAGCGATGGCACGATCATCTCGTGCTGAGCAGCTCGGGTAGAGATTTCTACGCAAGAACCGTAGTCGGGTGTGCCTGTTCCCTCAAGGATGCCCTTGATCTCTCGGAACTGGCGGCGCACCTCTTCCACCATCTTCTGAGCAGCGCGACCTACGGCTTCCATTGTGAGTCCGCAGAACAGGAAGGCAGCCATAGCACCGATGAAGGCTCCCACTAATACTTTCGGGTTCATCAGGTTCACCTGATAGAAGTTCATGAAGTCGGGGATAGTGGCTTGCATCGCATCAATCTTCTCGCCTGCTAAGTTCACGATGAAGTCGCCAGAACGGTGCATCGCAATCTTCACCTCTTCTATATAAGAAGCCAGCAGTGCAAGGGCTGTCAAGGCAGCAGAACCGATAGCAAAACCCTTACCTGTAGCGGCGGTGGTATTTCCAAGTGCGTCGAGGGCATCGGTACGATGACGTACCTCTTCTCCCAGTTCGCTCATCTCGGCATTACCGCCAGCATTATCGGCAATAGGTCCGTAAGCATCAGTAGCCAGTGTGATACCCAACGTTGAGAGCATACCCACAGCAGCAATGCCGATACCGTAAAGCCCCAACGACATATTGGAAGATGTCATCATGTTGTCGAAGTCGAACTTGATGGCAAAGAGATAGCTCAACATGATAGCCACACCGATAGTCACCACGGGGATGCACGTTGACATCATCCCCGTTCCAATACCCTTGATAATCACGGTAGCCGAACCCGTAAGACCGGCCTCTGAGATTTTCTGCGTGGGTTTATAGGAATGTGAGGTATAGTATTCGGTAGCCTGTCCGATGATGACGCCAGCCAACAGACCTGTAATCACCGAGAACGACAGCCATTGCCAGTTCTGGATGTCAAGCAGATAGAGGATGGCGAAGGTAGCAACGGCAATCAGCACGGCAGATACATTCGTACCAAGCGACAGCGAGCGGAGCAGATCGCGCATCGTAGCTCCTTCCTTGGTACGCACCATATAGATGCCGAAAATGCTAAGGAATACGCCTACGGCAGCAATCAGCATAGGAGCCACAACTGCCTTCAACTGCATCTCGCCAGAAGCAGCAAAGGCTACGGCACCAAGGGCTGCGGTAGAAAGGATAGAGCCACAATAGCTCTCATATAAGTCTGCACCCATACCAGCCACGTCGCCCACGTTGTCGCCTACGTTATCGGCAATGGTAG
>CAZIKA010000046.1:0-15380 GCA_964539705.1 uncultured Prevotella sp.
GACATTCAGAACCACAATCTGACGCTCTAACCAACTGAACTACGGGCACCATGTCTGAATTGCGGGTGCAAAGGTACTGTAAAAATCTGAGACCACCAAATATTTGCGCTTTTTTTTTCAAAAAAGTTGAAACGGGTGCGTATTATGACAATAATTATACACCAATTTAATAAAAAAACAAAAAAAGGGAACGAAGTTAGCAGAAAAATAGGTAACTTTGCGCAAAAATAATAATATGGGTAAAGGAAAGCTGGCAAAGTTTGCCGATATGGAAACCTATGAGAACGTGTTTCAGTACCCCTTCTCGGTAGTGAGCGACGTTCCGTTTACCATGCGTGGACATTGGCGAGAGCAATATTTCAAGAACGACAACCCCATCGTGCTGGAACTAGGATGCGGCAAGGGTGAATATACCGTGGGACTGGCAAAGCGCTACCCACAGATGAACTTCATCGGCGTGGACATCAAGGGTGCACGAATGTGGACGGGCGCTACGCAGGCTCTGCAAGAAGGGCTGAAGAACGTGGCCTTCCTACGCACGAACATCGAGATTATCGATCGCTTCTTTGCACCCGGCGAGGTGCAGGAGATATGGCTCACCTTCAGCGACCCGCAGATGAAGAATCCCCGCAAGCGCCTGTCGAGCACCTACTTCATGGAGCGCTATCGCCGTTTCCTGACTGACAACGGCATCATCCACTTGAAGACGGACTCGAACTTCCTGGCTACCTATACCAACTATATGGTGGAGCGCAATCAGTTGCCTGTAGATCTGAAGACCAACGACCTCTATAAAGAGACTAACGAGGCCTTCGCCGAGGCAGCCTCTATCCAAACCTACTATGAGTCCATGTGGTTGGCACGCGGATTAAATATCAAATACCTGAAATTCCATCTGCCACAGGAAGGGGCACTGGAAGAACCGGATATCGAGATAGAACTGGACGACTACAGAAGCTATCACCGCACTAAGCGCAGTTCGCTTGAGACTGCGAAATAAGAGAGAGAGAGAAGAGAATTTTTAAGATTAAAGATATGAAGTACTCTAATAGGTTAAAAGGGGTGGCAAGAGTATTTTTCCTGATTTGCCTCCTTACTGTCTTACCTTTAGCATCGTCGGCTCAAGAAATGACGGTGAGGGTTGATGCTGTAGGCCAACTGGCTGACAAGCTGACCGAAGACGTCCGCTTTACGATGTCTGAGTTGAAGGTATGCGGTCCGCTCAACGGCAACGACTTCAGAATACTGCAAACCATTGCAGGACGCGCAAAGCCCAAACGTGCTAGCGAGCATAAACTCCTGGTATTAGACCTCTCGGAAGTCACGATACCTGAGAACAAGGGCGGATTCCGTACACGCGATAATGTGCTGCCGGCCGCTTTGTTTATCAACTGCAGGGACCTGGAGCGCGTCATATTGCCAAACGCTCTGGTGGAGATAGGACGTAGCTGCTTCAGCGGATGCACCAGTCTGAGAACAGTGACGCTGCCAGAGACGCTGACCACCATCGGCGAGTATGCCTTCAATGGCTGCCCCACCCTTTCAGACATCACCCTGCCTCAGTCGTTGGAAGCCATCAAGGCACACGCCTTTGACGGTTGCCTCGCGCTGGAATGTGTCGACATACCAGAGTCTACAAAGACTGTTGAGGAGTTTGCATTCAATAACTGCAAGATGCTGGAGACAGTAAACATCGAGGGACAGTTCAATCGTGTGAACAAGTCTACATTTGCAGGATGCGAGCGCATCAAGGAGTTGACCCTGCCCCAATCGGTCACCTTTATTGGCAGTGAAGCTTTCAAAGGCTGCACAGCTCTGGAAACGATTGATATGCCTCATGTGCTCTCAGAGATCAGCACCAACGCTTTTGAAGGATGCACCAGTCTGCGCAACATGGAGTTGGGCGTTGCCTCAAGTATTGGTAGTGAGGCATTCCTGAACTGTTCGAGTATGGAGTGTTTCCGTGTGGAGAACATCAGACGTCTGGGGGTAAGTGCCTTCCAAAATTGCAGCAGCCTGCAGGATGTCAGCATAACAGGTCCATTGTCGACAATCGGACCAGACGCGTTCTACGCATGCACCAGCCTGCGTTCCGTCAGTCTACCGGCATCGGTGAAGACCATCGGTAAAGAGGCTTTCTATGATTGTAAGTCGCTTGCAGGCATCGACCTGCCTACCTCGCTGTCGTATATTAATGATCGCGCCTTTATGAACTGTGTCAGTTTGAAATATCTCACGATTCCCAAGCTGACGAAGAAGATAGGCAGTGGCACCTTCCAGAACTGTATCTCACTGGATAGTGTTTCTATTGAGGGCTTCATCGACAAGCTCGACGAGGACGTATTCCGCTCCTGCCACTCCCTGCGCATCGTAAACCTGCCCGTATCTGTCAAGAGCGTAGAGGACAATGCCTTCCAGGACTGCGCCTCACTCATTGACATCGAACTGCCTATCTCGGTGAACAAGATTGGCGACAATGCCTTTGAGAGATGTGCTTCGCTGACCACGGTGATTGTTCCGGCAGCCTGTACTTCCGTTGGTAGCGCAGCCTTCCGTGAATGTAGCGGACTGGCTAGAATAGAATTCCCGTCGGCACTGAAGAAGATTGGCGGTAATGCCTTTGCCAAGTGTACCTCTTTGCGAGAGATTGCCTTTAGCTCACCCGTTCCCCCATCCATCAGCAGCAGCACGTTCAAGGAAGTGGTCTTCGTTACCTGTACACTACAGGTGCCAAGAGGTTCCAAGAGCACATATCTTAAGGATAAGACCTGGAAGAAAATGGCAAAAATCATTGAACAATAAATCATAGGAATCAGAAAAGAAATGACATTATATCCCAAACTTATCATTGACGCACTCGCTACCGTTACTTATGCGGGGACGAAGAAGAGTCTGGTGGACAGCGAGATGATTGCTGACACGCCAGTAGTAGCCCCCCTCAATCCCCCCGAAGGAGGGATGAACTGGAAAGTTAGCGTTGTATTGGTATTCCCACGCGACACAGACCCCTTCCTGAAATCTACTGTGAAGGCAGCCGAGGCAGCCATCAAATATCATTGCGGTCAAGACGTAGAGGTGACTATCGAAACAGAGTTTAAGTCGAAGCCACGCCCAGAAGTGGAGAAGTTGCTCCCACAGGTAAAAAACATCATTGCCGTAAGTAGCGGCAAAGGTGGTGTTGGTAAGAGCACCGTATCAGCCAATCTGGCTATCGCGCTGGCTCGTCTGGGCTATAAGGTAGGACTGCTGGATACCGATATCTTTGGTCCGTCGATGCCTAAGATGTTTCATGTAGAGGATGCCCGCCCCTACGCTGTCAACGTAGATGGCAGAGACTTGATCTGTCCTATCGAGCAATACGGTGTAAAGCTGCTCAGCATCGGTTTCTTCGTCAATCCCGATACTGCCACACTCTGGCGAGGTGGAATGGCTACCAGCGCGCTGAAACAGCTCATTGCCGATGCCGACTGGGGCGAGCTGGACTACTTTATTCTTGACACCCCTCCTGGCACCAGCGACATCCACCTCACACTCCTGCAGACGCTAAGCATCACAGGTGCTATTATCGTCAGCACACCACAACAGGTGGCACTGGCCGATGCACGCAAGGGTATTGATATGTATCGCAACGAGAAGGTGAACGTGCCTATCTTGGGCCTGATAGAAAACATGGCTTGGTTTACACCTGCCGAACTACCTGAGAACAAATACTACATCTTCGGCAAGGAGGGTTGCAAGCAACTGGCACAGGAGATGAACGTGCCTCTATTGGCTCAGATACCTATAGTACAGAGCATCTGCGAGAGCGGTGACGAGGGTGCGCCTGCCGCAACGAAGGTAGACACGATGACGGGTCAGGCCTTCCTGAATCTGGCTCAGGCTGTGGTAACGGTAGTGAATCGTCGCAACAAAGAGATGCCAAAGACAAAGATAGTAGGAGTAAACTGAAGCAAGGGGCCGCTCGGCCGAAGGACGCTTGCTACCGGAGGGACGCAAGAAGGAGCAAGAAAAGAAGAGATGACATTATTTCTGTCGTCTCTTTTTCATTTCTACGTATCGCCAGAAAGCATCGTATCGAGCCAGATAGATCTGATAGACATAGACCACACATGCCAGCCAGAAATAAAGGAAGGCATGAAGCCAAAGAATATGCAGCTCCGTAGCGACATCACTGATGGTTGCTCCCATGGAGTTCAGACGCACATAGGCCCTCACGCCAAACGTGGAAGGGAACACCCACGATGCGCCTTGCCAGAAGCCTGGGATATTGTTCTGAGGCCAGCTGACACCTGTAAGAAACAGTAACGGCACAGAGACAAAGACCATCAACAGCATCACGTTCTCACGGTATTTCACGAGACACGACATCACAATACCAAAG
Source organism: uncultured Prevotella sp. (assembly GCA_964539705.1). Classification (GTDB taxonomy): domain Bacteria; phylum Bacteroidota; class Bacteroidia; order Bacteroidales; family Bacteroidaceae; genus Prevotella. The sequence goes on from CAZIKA010000046.1 coordinate 4,382, forward strand.
AAAATGCACGCCAGCGTATAGGGAATCATCAACGCAAGTAGCGGTTGCCAAGAAGCCAACTGTGGGAAATGGAACAAACGCGGTACGGCAATAACCAGCCATGCTCCCATCACGGCGTAGATCATAAAATAGCACAACGATTTACCAAAGACGATACGGAACACGTTTTGATAAGGACGTGTGACAGGGATAAGCTGATGATAGCGGTTGCGCTCACGAGCCGTACCTGCCGACATACCGATCCCCAATACCAGCGTCTGTTGCAAAATCAGCATCAACACACCAGGCAACACAAACGAGCCGTAGCCCCCCTGTGGATTGAAAATTGCCACATCGGCATAGTCGAGCGGACGCGCCGAGATAGCCTCTTCACGCGAGGTGTAATGCCCACCCAGTTTCGTCTGGATCTCCTTACCCATCTCCATCGATACCAGCTGGGCGGTCTGGAAAATAGCCTTGTAGGTGAGCATCAGACTCATATCGCAGTACACGCTAATGGTGCCCTGCTGCATTCGATAGACGTTTGACTCGAAATCACTGGGAATCAAATAGATACCTTTTACCAGCTGCCTACTCACCAGCGACTTCGCCTCATCCAGATCCTGCGCATAATAAGCCACCTTCACATCTGCCGAAGCATCACACATTCGGATAAACTGACGTGAGAGTGAAGTGTGGGACTGATCAACTACAGCCACAGGCACTTCGTGAACAGTCTCGTTATTGTATATCCAGGAGTAGAGCAAAGGATAGATCAAAGGCACAATGATAAAGAAGATAAGCACGCCCTCATCCTTGAACACCTGCTTTAGCTCCTCGCGCCAAATGAAAAAGGTGTCGTCAATCCTTCGTCTGAAACTGTTACGGTATATAGACATAAGTCAGCATTGCGTTCTTGATTTTCTTAATAACCAGCCAAGGCATCAGTATGAAGGCTACCAATGCGGCAAAGTGGAACCATGCTTCAAGCAATGGGAAGCCGTTGAATACCGTAATCTGGTATAACATATAGTAATGGCGCAGAGGAAACAGCCAAGAGAGCGACTGAAGTGCGCCGTCCATAGCCATTACAGGGAAAGCTGAACCTACCATCGATAAACTGAGCACGGCCCATAGTGAGCATACACTCATGGACATGCGGAGCGAAGGCATCAGTCCGAAAGCAAAGATACCGAAGCCCTGAGAAGCTAATACCTGTACGAGGCCCAGCAATATCATCATCCAAGGACTGCCCAGATGTGGGAAATGAAGCACATAGAACACATAATACTCATAGCCATAGACAAGGGCCAGCCATATCAGCGTCTGAGGCAGGAATTTTCCTATTGTGGCAACGACAATGCGGTTGTCGGCCTTTTCCATCCACTCTTTTGATGAGCCGAACTTTAGTTCTGTACCAAGCGAATAGGCCGAGATGAGGAAGATAAACAGCATCATCAAGCCTGGAACAATCATCGTTGAGAGATATGAGTTGTAGCTGATCCAGGGATTCGCAATCTGGTGCAGGTCTATGCGTATAGGTTGCAGGAAGGTCTGTATCTGATCATCGGTATAACCCTTTGCACGCATCGTGGCCTGCCCTACCGCTGCCGATCCCAGCGTGCTGATGGTCTTCAGGTCCTTCATCAGCAACGCACCAGAAGCCAGAGTGGTATAGGAATAATAGTACGAGATCTTAGGCTGTCGACCTGCCATCAGGGCTTCCGTTGTGCCCTTGGGGATATAGAGGAAAGCATAGATATTATTTTCCTGGATATCGCGACGAGCCTCCGTCACGCTTGGATAGTGGGCAACCACTCTTGACATCTGAAAGGCATCAAGCCGACGCACCAGCGAGCGCGATGTGGAGGTATTGTCCAGATCCACCACTCCCACAGGCATCTCCGTAGGCAGTCCGTCGTCCATCATCGAGGTGAAGAATAGCATCACCATTAGCGGGAATATCACCATGCAGAACATATAAACCTTGTTCCGCGTCAATATTCCCAACTCGCGCAGGCCTACCTCGTATATCAATCTCAACGTCTTCACTCTACAGCGGTAGCAAAATATTCACTTTTAACTATTGACTATTTTCACTTGATAATCAGCGACATACCAGGACGCAAGCCTTCAATGGAGTCTGTAGGTCTTGCCTTCACCTCAAAGGTCTTCAGGTCGTACTGACCATTGGCCTTCGTGGCTTTCCAAACGGCATACGAGCCCTGATCCTTCATGTGGTACACCTTCATCTTCACCTCTTTATTAAAGGCAGGCACGAAAGCCGTGAACTCTGTGCCAATCTCCATACCGTTGAGTTGATCCTCGCGTACGTTGAAGGTACCCCACATATCATTCATCATTGAAATGGTCATGATAGGACTTCCCGTGCCAACGAGTTCGCCAATCTTCGGATAGATGCTGCTCACCTCACCGTCCATCTGGGCAATCTGTACTGTCTCGCCAATATAGGCATTAACCTCTTCCACAGCACCCTTTGCACGGTCATGCTGGGCCTGAGCTGCCAGTTTCTCTTCCTGACGGGCACCGTTTACAGCCATATCATACTGGCTCTTGGCAGCTTTCATCTGCGCCTCTGAGGCTTTGAAATAGGCAAGAGCCTCGTCGCGCTTCTGTGCACTCACCACGCCCTCGTCAAACAAACGCTGTACACGGTTGTAGGATTTCTCGGCAATCTCCAATGCTGCTGTGGCCTGCTGGTACAATTGATAAGCACCCTGTACCTGCTCCTTGCGGGCACCGTTCTTTGCCATTTGTTCCAAAGCGGCAGCTCCACTCTCGGCACCCTGTGCCTGCTGCATCTTAGCACGCACCTCTGGGGCATCAAGAATAGCCAGCGTATCGCCAGCATGAACGAAGTCGCCTTCCTTCACTCGAATCTCCAGAATACGCCCTGGCACCTTGCTTGACACACGATACTCAGCCACTTCCACCTGTCCCTGAATGATTTCAGGATCGCGTCCCAATGCGAAGAAGCCAATGAGAGCCACTACGATAACAACTGCTGCAAAACCAATGATGGCATACAAGATGTTGTGATGTTGTTTCTTTGCTTGATTACTCATATCTGATAATGCTTAATGCTTAATTCTTAATGCTTAATGCTTAATTAATAGAGGGTACCTAATGCCTTGTTCAGCTCAACCTGACTCAGTTTTACTGCTATCTGCGCATCGATAAGTTGTGACTGTGCCTGCAACCAGGCTGTCTGTGCCTCCATCACCACGGTAGGAGCGATGACACCCTCCTTGAAACCGAGGTTTGCTGTACGCAGGTTCTCCTCAGCTCGATCGATGCCCGTCTGAGCCATCACCAGGCGTTTGTTGGCTTCGTCAACCTTGAAGGTATTCTGATTCACCTGTAGTTCTATTTTCTCGCGAGCCTCTTCCAACTCCAGGTTAGCAATGGCTGTAGCCCCCTTTGAGGCACGCACCTTATAGGCCACATCGCCCCAATTCCACAGAGGCACACGCACCAGCACGCCAACATTCCAGTATCCACCGAACTTCTTCTCAAAACCATTTAGTACGTTAGGATTGCTCACGGCATAGCCACCCATCAGTGCTACCTGCGGCAAGTTGCCTGCCTTTAGGATGTTGGTGGTCTGCCTCGTCATATCTACCGTATTACCCAGCATTTTCAGCTCAGGACGGTTCTCCACGGCTTTCTCCACATCTAATTGTGGCTGCAGCGTCACTACAGCCAGATTCTCCGTATCCTCGTCGGCCAGTGTGATCTGTTCATCCATGGGCAATCCAATCATCTGACAGAGGAGCATCTTCGACAGCACCAAGCCATCGTCCACACGCTGCAGAGTCATCTCAGCCTCGTTTACCTTCACGCTAACGCTCAGTCCGTCGCTACGGGTTGCCACACCCTCTTCTATCATGCGCTGTACATCGTGGTCAAACTTCTTGATCAGCTCCAGATAGGCCTCTGCCAAGCGTTTCTTATGCTTCAGCGACACCACCTGCCAGTAGGCTTGGTCGGTGGTGTAGAGCACCGTCTGTCTGCGGGCATCAGCCGAGTTGGCAGCAAAGTCCTCGTTGAGGTCGGCCAGTTTATTGAGAGCCACGATACCGCCACCCATGAATATAGGTTGTGTTACTAATATGGAACCGGCAAAGATATGACGGGTGTCTGTACGGAAAGCATCCACGATTTTCTGACCCTCGGAATCCAGCATTCCCGTCATTGTCGTTGATGTCTGCTGCATGTCCTGCTGCACCTGTCCTGCCATCTGCTGGATATTTTGCGTAGGCACACCCAGTTGTCCCAGCATGGTACCCATCTGTCCCATGAAGTTCTGGACGGAGGTGCCCAGTCCTCCCAGTACTGGAGCAGCATTGGTGCCCAGGTTCGACAGTCTGTTCTTCTGATCATTGTTCAGGATGGAAATCTCCTCACTCGTAAACTGATAGGTACCAATAGCGCTGACATGAGGCAGGTACTTTGTACGAGCCGACTTTCTGAGGTTGGCTGCAATGTCCTGTTTCAGTTGCTGTACGCTCATCTGCTTATTATTGCGAAGAGCCATCGCACGACAGCTGTCCAGACTCAATAATTGTTGAGCAGCAACAGGAGCCGAGCCAAAAGCCAAGAGCCAAAAGCCAAAAGCGATATATCTTTTCATAGATAAATGATGTTATTCAAAAGTAAAGGTTTTCGTTCCTATCATATTGCCATCGGCAAAGATGCTTACGCGATATTGTCCTGCATCCAGGAATTCACCCACTTGCCAATAGGTCTGCACGTTAATTTCCTCGCCAGTATATTCTACCACTTTCTTCATAGAGTACTCCAGCTGGCGGTTCTCATAGGGGAACGTACCTGCTGTCAGCGTCTGTCCTGCAGGCGTCTGAATGCGAACGAAAATCGTGCGGTTACCATTGGCTGCCGTCACGTTGCGTGCAATGTTAAAGCCCACCTGAATGGTCTTGCAGTCCTTCATCTTCTTGGCTGCCTTCTGACGTTTGTTCAATGCTGTCATCGTGATTCCAGTGGCATCGAGCTGTGCGGCAATGGTGACTTTCTCTGTCAGATTCTCCTTCTCCTGTCGCAGGTCCTGGTTCACCAGGTTCTGTTGCTTCAACTCGTCTTTCACACGATCATTTTCGGCTACTAACTGCTGATTTACCTGGTTCAACGAATCTACCTGACGGATATACGAGCGCAGCACTTCGCGTACCGTAGCCAGTTCTTTTTTCAGTCGGGCTATCTCGCGGGCATCTGCAGCTTTCACGTTCTTCAGTTCCTCCAACAGTTGCTGGGTGCGCATCTGTTCCTGGGTCAGTTGGGCAATAATCGAGTCGTTATTAATCTGCGACATCATCTCGGTATATTGCAACGACAGTCGCTCGTAGTCGTTTTCCATCTCCTGTTTATCCAGTTCTGCCAACTCGAGCATCTCCATCTTTTCTTGTTCCAAAGTTCGGTTATCCAGCAGCAAATAAATTAAAATTCCTCCCATCGCAAGTATGATAACAACGATTGCTGCTATGAGTGCTTTCTTCATTTCTATACCTATTTTATATTATAACGGCTGCAAAAGTACACGTTTTCCCCTAAATAGCCAAAGAAAATTTGGTACTTTAAATATATTTTACTATCTTTGTCGCATTAAAAACAATCCATTTCCGATAACGGCCTATGAAGAAACAGAACTTCCTCTATCGGACATTCGACCTCTACTACGACGGATTCCGCCACATGACGCTGGGGAAAACGCTTTGGGCTGTGATTATCGTGAAGCTCATCATTATCTTCGTTATACTGAAGATATTCTTCTTTCCAAACTATATAGGCGAGCGAACGGAGAAAGGCTCCGAATCTGATTTCGTGGCCAGCGAGCTCATTGACCGAGCATGTGCCCCCTAAGTTAGGGGGCTTAAAAACCTAAAACAAAAATAGTATGACAAACCTACTCTTAAACATCGATGCCGGTATGATTGACTGGTCGAGGGCGCAATTCGCACTTACCGCTATCTACCACTGGCTCTTCGTACCGCTGACACTCGGCTTGGCGGTCATCATGGGTATTGCCGAGACCATCTATTACAAGAAACGTACGGACTTCTGGAAGCAGACGGCCCAGTTCTGGCAGCGTCTCTTTGGTGTGAATTTCGCCATGGGCGTGGCAACGGGTATCATCCTGGAATTCGAGTTTGGTACCAACTGGAGCAACTACTCTTGGTTCGTGGGCGATATCTTCGGAGCACCGCTGGCCGTCGAGGGTATCGTGGCTTTCTTCATGGAGAGTACCTTCGTAGCCGTGATGTTCTTCGGTTGGAAGAAGGTGTCGGCTGGCTTCCACCTCGCTTCTACGTGGCTCACGGGCTTGGGCGCTACCATCTCTGCCTGGTGGATTCTGGTAGCCAACGCATGGATGCAGTATCCCGTGGGATGCACGTTCAATCCTGACACCATGCGTAATGAGATGACCTCGTTTGCTGAGGTAGCTCTATCGCCTTTCGCCGTTGAAAAATTCTGTCACACGGTTATCTCTTCATGGATTATCGGTGCCGTCTTCGTGATTGCCGTCTGCTGTTGGTATCTGCTGAAGAAACGCCATACGCAGTTGGCCGTTCAGAGCATCAAGATTGCTGTCATCGTGGGCTTCATCGCTGCTCTTGGTGCTGGTGCTACGGGACATAAGAGCGGACAGACCGTTGCTCAGGTGCAACCCATGAAACTGGCTGCTATGGAGGCCCTTTATAATGGTGGCAACGAGATGGATCTCACCATGATTGCATGGGTGAATCCTATTGGTCAGCCTGATTATGCCAACGAGGCCGAACCTGCCATGAAACTGGCAATGCCTTACGGCTTGTCGATGATGGCCACAAATACGCTCGATGGCTATGTGCCTGGTATCAACGACCTGCTGAATGGCTATACCAAGGAAGATGGTACCGTGGAGCCTTCTGCCGACGAGAAGATAGCTCGCGGAAAACTGGCTATTCAGGCTCTTGCCGATTATCGCAAGGCGAAGGCTGAGGGAGCTGATGAGGCTACCCTGGCTTCTCACCTCTCACTTCTCAATGAGAATTATCAGTATTTTGGTTATGGCTATGTGAAAGACAAGGCCGACTTGGTGCCTCCCATCCCCGTTAACTTCTGGGCATTCCGCACGATGGTGGGATTAGGTTGCCTCTTTATCCTGTTCTTTGGTGTAGTGCTCATTCTGATTTTCGATATCCCTATGGTGTCGCTCGTGTTCCGTCGCCTGTTCTCTGCCTTGGGACTGATGCCTGAGACCTCAGCCGACCGTACCGCACCTGCCGATGCGATGCCTCGCTGGCTCTGCTGGGCTGCTATCTTGATGGTGCCCCTGGCCTATATCTGTTCAGAGAGTGGCTGGCTCGTGGCTGAGTTTGGACGTCAGCCTTGGACTATTCAAGACATGCTGCCTACGTGGGCTGCTGTCAGCGACTTGCAGTCATCCAGCGTGATGATTACCTTCTTCCTCTTCCTCATCCTCTTCACCACCATGTTGGCTGTAGAGATCAGTATTCTGCTGAAGCAGATTAAGAAGGGTCCCAAAGCCCCCTAAGTTAGGGGGTTGGGGGTCTGAACAGACTATATTTTCAGCGATAGGAAACAATAATTATAAACTTAAAGGGGCAATGAACGCTTGTTCAGACCCCCATCCCCCTAACTTAGGGGGCTAAGAGAAACAATATGAGTTACACATTTTTGCAACATTACTGGTGCTTCATCGTATCACTGCTGGGAGCACTTCTCGTCTTCCTGCTTTTCGTTCAGGGAGCCAACTCCATGATATTTACGCTTGGAAAAAATCAAGAGGAGCGTCGTATGCTGATCAACTCCACAGGACGCAAGTGGGAGTTCACGTTCACCACGCTGGTCACCTTTGGCGGAGCCTTCTTTGCCTCGTTCCCGTTGTTCTATAGCACATCCTTTGGCGGAGCCTATTGGTTGTGGATGCTCATTCTCTTCTCCTTTGTGCTTCAGGCCGTGAGCTATGAGTTCCAGAACAAACTGGGCAACTTCCTTGGTCCTAAGACCTTCCAGTGTTTCCTCGTGTTCAATGGCATCATGGGCCCACTACTCCTTGGTGGTGCCGTAGCCACGTTCTTCGAGGGTTCCAACTTCATTGTAGAGAAGGATAATTTGGTAACCTCTTACCTCTCACCTCTCACCTCTCACCTCGAAATCACTCCTGTGATTTCCCATTGGGCAAACGCCTCTCACGGTCTCGATGCCTTGCTGAATCCGTGGATTCTCGTCTTCGGACTCGCCGTACTTTTCCTGGCTCGCACCTTGGGTATCCTCTATATGATGAACAATATCAACGACGATGACATTCGCACCCGCAGCCGCTACCAGTTGGCAGGCTCAGCCTTCGTCTTCGTAGTGCTCTTCGTGGTTTATCTGGTTCACCTTTTATTAAAAGACGGCTTTGCCTACGATGATAGTGGAACAATCTTCATGGAGCCCAACAAGTACCTGCATAACATGATAGACATGTGGTATCTCACCGTCATCCTGCTCATCGGCGTTGTGCTAGTACTCTACGGCATCGGCAAAGAGTTGTTAAGCGGTAGTAATTTTTTCACTTTTCACTTTTCACTTTTCACTCTATCAGGTATCTGGCCTGCCGGTATCGGTACCGTTCTCACCGTCACTCCCCTACTCCTGATGTCGGCCTGGAACCACACCGCCTATTATCCCTCTACTGCCGACCTACAGTCATCGCTCACCCTTGAGAACTCGTGCAGCAGCTACTTTACGCTGAACACCATGTTCTGGGTGTCGCTCCTTGTGCCCTTTGTGCTGGCTTATATCGTCTATGCTTGGCGCAAGATTGACAGCAAGAAGATTGACCGTGCCGAGATAGAGGCCGATGATCACGCCTATTGATTCCACAAACAAATAACAGAAAGTGTCTCAAATGCCATTTCTGCACTTGAGACACTTTTTATTTATCCATCCTTATTCGTATTCAGTTATTAAAGGATAGATTGACACGTGCTGGTTTCAGCCCTTTTCCCTGAACGGTTATCGTTGCCCTACCCTTTTTCCCAGTACTTCTGACCACGAGCAGGGCACGACCCTTCCAAGCCTTGTGAGTGCTGTCGGTATAGCGGTCGCAATCTTTGATATCAGCATTGCCAAAGCCGATAAGCGTGGCAGGGCCGCTAACGGTAGCTGTCAGCTCGTTGTTGGCAAGGGGATTAAGAATGCCGTTGGCATCTGTCACCTCTACGGTGATGAAAGCAAGATCCTGTCCGTCGGCCTGAAGACCCACCCCCTTCCCCTCCCTGTTATGGAGGGGAGTAGATACTGAAAGTCGGATGTTCTTGGCTTCATCGGCTGTACTGAGTGTTTTGGTGCGTCCCCAACTAGTCTGAGCACGTAGTGTGCCCGCTTCATAAGGCACGGTAAAGACGGCCTTGAACTCAGTGTCTTGACTGACATTCTTGGTATCGATGAGCTTGTCATTGAGGAAGAGCTTCACTTGTGGATCTTTCGTGTAGACTTCCACTTCGATGTTCTTACCTTCGTGTCCGGGCCATGTCCAACTCTCATAGGTAGGCCATACGCTCCACATCGTAGTGTGTATCTTTCCGAGATAGCCATCAGGCTCCTTCACAGCCAGATATAGACCATTATCGTCTATTAGCGTGGAACTCATTTGGCCCTCCTTCCATTCATGCTCTGGCATGTCCACGGTTTTTCTCCACAACATCTCGCGGTAGTGGCTGATGGGCTTGCGCTGCCCTGTGAGGTCAATGTCGCCACAGTAGGCAGCGTGATTGGGGAACATCGTCCCCTGCCAGTGTTCTCCGGCTGGTTCGCCCTCGTAGTAAGAGCGTCCGATGCCGGACTCTCCGAGGTAGTCGATGGCAGTCCACACAAAGTCACCGATGACCCAGGGCTCGTCCATCACCTTGCGGTAGTTCTGCCAGGCATCACGTGGATAGCTCTCCGTCTGCACCATCACGCGGCTGGGTACACGATTGTGGTCACTCTGAGATTTATGAATCATGTAGTTGTAACCCACAATGTCGTGCTCGGCTGCCAGTGGGTCGTAGATGTCCCACTCGGGGTCCCACGCACAGAGAGCGGAGGTGACGGGACGTTTCTGCGGGTCGAGTTGACGGCAGAGTGTAGCAAGGTTGTGGGCGGTCTTCACCACCTCAATCTTCTTGCGCTCGATGACCTCGTTGCCTATGCTCCAGCAGAAGATGCTGGGATGGTTGCGGTCGCGCAAAACCATCGCCTTGATATCCTCTTGCCACCACTTGTCGATGAGTGTGGAATAGTCGTAATCGTTCTTCTTCTCGCGCCATCCGTCGAAAGCCTCGTCGATGACCAGCAGTCCCAGCTCGTCGCAGGCCCTGAGGAAGGCCTCTGATGGTGGATTGTGAGAAGTACGAATAGCGTTGAAGCCTGCCTCCTTCAGCAGACGTACACGACGGTATTCGGCAGCATCGAAGGCACGGGCTCCGATGATACCGTTGTCATGGTGCACGCAGCCACCATTGAGCACGATAGGCTGGCCGTTCAGCAACAGCCCTTTCTCAGCGGAGTATTCGATGGTGCGGATGCCATACGTGACGGGCACGACATCACCCTCAACCTCGATCGTCGTATGATAGAGATAAGGATCCTCGGGCGACCACAGGTGGGGATTCTCCACATGAATGGTTTTCTCGATGGGTTTGCGGGTGCCGTCCTCCATCACCATCTCAGCCTTTATCTCCACCGTATGGATGTCGGGAGTGGCTACGTTGACACTCCATTCGTCGATGTATCGTTTGGGTGTTGTCAGCAGCCACACATGGCGGTAGATGCCCGAACCACTATACCAGCGGCAGTTCTTCTGTTGCGAGTTATCCACCTTTACTACCACCTCATTCAACTCTTGCGTATCTTTTACCTTTTTACCTTTTAAATCTTTTACCTTTAAATACGGTGTGATATCTACAAAGAACGATGAATAGCCGTAAGGATGCCCACCAGCCTTCTGTCC
>CAZIKA010000046.1:15480-16899 GCA_964539705.1 uncultured Prevotella sp.
TACCACCCCTTGCCTGTTGGCAGATAGGCGCCATCGTGGCCTGAAGGCGCATCCTTGTCGAAGTCGCCCTCAATACTCCAGTCGTGTGGCAGGTTGACCGTCCGCCACTTAGTACTGTCCTGAGAAAATTGCCAATCGGCATCAAATAATTGTTTACGAACAATGCCTTTGTCGGCACCATAGGTTGTAACAGCCATCAGTAAAGCCGCAAAGAGTACTACAATCTGTTTCATTTTCACAAATATTTTTGCAAAGATAGTGATTATTATGGAATAATTGGTATCTTTGTACCCACTTTTAGAATAGTTTATGAAATCCAATCGTTCTCAGAAAATAATCCGTACTAGCATCATCGGCATTGTTGCCAATGTGCTGTTGGCAGCTTTCAAGGCAGCAGTAGGCATTCTTGCCAGTTCCGTTGCTATCGTGATGGATGCCGTCAACAACCTGAGTGATGCGCTGTCGAGTGTCATCACCATCATCGGCACGAAACTATCAGAGCGACCTGCCGACCGCGAACATCCCTTCGGTTTCGGACGCATCGAGTATTTCAGCGCTATCATCATTGCTGTGCTGGTATTGTCAGCTGGCATCACTTCACTCATTGAATCGGTAAAGAAGATTTTTGACCCTACCGAGCCGGAATATACAACAGTTACTCTTGTAGTTATCGTGGTGGCTATCGTAGTAAAGCTGCTTTTGGGGCAGTATGTAAAGCGTCAGGGGCAACAGTTGAAGAGTGATGCCTTGATAGCCTCTGGTTCTGATGCCCTCTTCGATGCCGTCATCACATTGGCCACACTCGTTTCGGCTGGTATCATGCTACTGTGGAATGTGTCGCTCGACGGCATCCTGGGTGCACTCATCTCTATTGTCATCATCAAGGCTGGTATCGAAATGTTGGCTTCGCCTGTCAACGAACTGCTGGGTGCACGGATCTCGCAGGAGTTGGTTCACGACATCAAACAAGAGGTAGGCGCGTTCGAGGGCGTTCATGGCGTATTCGACATTATTCTGCATAACTACGGCCCCAACGTACTGATAGGCTCATTGCACATCAACGTCTATGACACGATGAGTGCCTACGACATACAGGGTTTGACTCGTAGTATCTCAGAACAGATGTACGCCAAGCATGGCATTATTATGACCGTTGGGGTCTATGCTATCGCTACAGGCGAGAACAAACGTAGTGAACTGCAAGGCGTCGTCATGCAGGCCTTAGCCAAGCACCTAGAGATCGTGCAGGTACATGGATTCTATTACTTTGAAAAGGAGCACCGCGTTTCTGTTGACGTAGTTCCCGACATCTCAGTACACGACGAACCTGCTCTTTCTGCACGTCTGACGGAGGAATTGAAAGCACTGATTCCTGACAAAGAAATCACCATCGTGATAGACCATAACTATAGCGAATAG
>CAZIKA010000047.1:0-16812 GCA_964539705.1 uncultured Prevotella sp.
CCTCGCGCCCCCCAGACGTGTGCGCTACCAACTGCGCTAAATCCCGATCCTAAATAGCTTAGCACTGACATTTTTGTCGAATGCGGGTGCAAAGGTACGCAGTTTTTCCGAAACAGCCAAATTTTTCCATAAGTTTTTTGTGTTTTTGCAAAAAACTTTAATTATTGCAGCCCTATGGCACATTTATTACATTTATTTTGTATCTTTGCATCAATTATGACAACATATCAGATAACTAGACCCAAGCATTTGCAGACAACTATCAAGCTGCCCGCATCAAAAAGCATATCTAATCGTGCACTAATCATCTATGCGCTATCTGGCGGAGCCATCCTACCCGAGAACTTAAGTGATTGTGACGACACAGAAGTCATCATACAGGCATTGGAAAAGATGCCTGAAGTTATCAACATCAAGGCGGCAGGTACTGCCATGCGATTCATGACGGCATTCCTGGCAACCGCTGAGCATGGAGAGCACGTGATAACTGGCACGGAGCGTATGCAACACCGTCCTATCAAAGTGCTCGTTGATGCACTCCGCCGTCTAGGTGCCGATATCCGCTATGAACAAGAAGAGGGCTTTCCGCCCCTGCGCATCAAAGGCCGGAAGTTGGAAGGTGGTGAGTTGGAGGTTGCCGGAAACATCAGTTCCCAATACATCTCAGCCCTGCTGATGGTAGGGCCTGTGCTTGAGAAGGGACTGACGCTACGTCTGGATGGCGATATCATCTCCAGACCCTATATCGACCTCACACTATGGACAATGCGCGAGTTTGGCGCTGATGCGGAATGGACATCTGTAGACACCATCAAGGTGGAGCCAAAGCCCTACACACAACGTCCCTACTTTATTGAGAGCGACTGGAGTGCTGCCAGCTATTGGTACGAGATGGTGGCTCTCTCCGATGATCCTGAAGCGGAAGTGCACCTTGAAGGTTTGATGGACGGTTCCAAGCAGGGTGACTCCAGCGTTCGCTATATCTTCAGCCTGTTGGGAGTAAAGACCATCTTTGCATCAAAGACACCAGGAAAACCAACGACTGTCACCTTGACAAAAAGTGGACACCGTGTGCCTCGGCTTGAATATGACTTCGTGAACGCACCCGACCTGGCACAGACCATTGTATGCACCTGCTGTGCTATGGGTGTTCCATTCCATTTTACTGGTTTGCAAACATTAAAAATCAAGGAGACCGACCGTATCAAGGCCTTGAAAACAGAATTGGCGAAATTGGGATACCATTTAGAAGACATCAACAATTGTGAGCTGAAATGGGACGGAAAGAAAGAGGCTCTCATCTCTCACCCCTCACCTCTCACCTCTGTAGCTATCGACACCTACGAAGACCACCGTATGGCCTTGGCCTTTGCTCCGCTTGCCTTCAAGATGCCAATCAGCATCAACAATCCACAGGTGGTTACGAAATCCTACCCAAGCTACTGGAAAGACTTGGAGAGTTCTGAATTCATCATTCAAAGTCTATAGTTATGCAGTTCGCACTGATATGTATCGGTTCTATCGTGGTGCTGGGTATCATAGCTGCATTAGCATCCATGCTGACGAAAGGTGGTACTGACGAGCCCATCGTAGAGGCTCACGACTGTGCCTCGTGTAGCAGCAAGGCTTCTGGCGACTGTAAGATCGCCTGTCTGATGGAGGAGAAAAAGAAGCGCGAAAGCAATAAATCATAAAGTTTAGAGTTTAAATTATGCATTAAGCATTAAGAATTAAGCATTAAAAAGATGCATAAGAGCACCTATATTATAATATGGTTGGTGGCTATCAGTATGCTGATGGCGGGATGCTCTATGCACAAGAACACGTCGACAAACCGCTTCTGGCAGTCGTTTACCGCGAAATACAATACTTACTACAACGGTTCACAGGCCTATATCGATGGTACTCAGGAGAAAGAAAAGGGCAACAAGGACAACTATACGGAAATGCTGCCACTCTTTCCTGTAGGAAATAAGAACAGCCGCGCTTTAGGAAAGGGCAATTTTGACCGTACGATAGAGAAGATGGAGAAGACCATCAAGCAGCACTCCATCAAAGCGAAACCCGAATGGAAGAAATCACGCCGCAAGACAGCTAAGGACAAGGAGTGGTTGGGACGACGCGAATACAATCCTTTCCTTTGGAAAGCCTGGCTGATGATGGGGCAAGCCCAGTATCAGAAAGGAGAGTTTGAAGAGGCTGCTGCCACCTTCAGCTATATGTCTCGCCTCTATCTCACACAGCCCCAACAAAATGGTATCGCCCGTGCATGGTTGGCTCGCTGCTACGCAGAACTGGACTGGCTCTACGATGCTGAGGACGTGATTCGCAACATGAGTCGAGACTCCATCCACTATAAGGCGCAGAACGACTGGGACGCCGCCCTTGCCAGTTACTATCTGAAGAGCGGTGAGTTTGAAAAAGCCGTTCCCTATCTGCGAAAGACCATCCGTCATGAGCATCACAGAATACAGAAAGCTCGTGAATGGTTCCTCATGGGACAAGTACAGAGCACCATGGGCAACCGTGAAGAAGCCTATAAAGCCTATCAGAAAGTCATCCGTCAGAATCCCCCTTACGAACTGGAGTTCAATGCCCGCATTGCCCAGACAGAAGTGATGGCAAAGGGCAATTACAAGAAGATGATCAACAGGCTGAAGCGTATGGCTCGATCGGATAACAATAAGGATTATCTGGATCAGGTGTATTATGCAATAGGGAACATATACCTGATGCAGAACGACACCGCTCGTGCCATTGGTGCTTACGAGAAAGGTAACGAGAAAGCCACGCGCAGCGGTATAGAAAAAGGTGTGCTTCTGCTCAAGCTTGGCGACCTGTATTGGATAAAAGAGAAATACAACGATGCCCAGCGCTGCTATGGTGAGGCGATAGGATTGTTGGACAAAGAGCGGAAAGACTATGAGGAACTGTCGAAACGCTCGAAGATACTGGACGAGCTAGTACCCCATACCGATGCCATCCACCTGCAAGACTCCCTTCAGGAATTAGCCAATATGCCAGAAAAGGAGCGTCTGGCAGCCATCGACCGCGTCATTGAGGCACTCAAGAAGAAGGAAAAGGAGGAACGCGACAAAGCATTGGAGGCAGAGGTAGAGAAAGCGCAGCAGAAGCAAGGAGCTGTGGGCAACCGCAATCAGAAGCCAACAACCAACACCCAACAACCAACAGCCAAAGACGGACAATGGTACTTCTACAACCAGATGACCGTGAATCAAGGCAAGCAGACTTTCCAGAAGCAATGGGGCAAGCGCGAGAATGCCGATGACTGGCAGCGAGCAAACAAGACGGTGGTGGGTAACCTGAATATGGAGGAAAGCGCAGAGCCCACAGACAGTCTGGATCAGGCAATGGAGAATCCTGATGCAGACGCCACAGTGCTCAGCGACTCCATCGCTGAGAATACTGCTATCGACGACTCGCTGGCCAACGATCCGCACAACCGTGAATACTATCTGGCTCAGATTCCTTTTACCGATGAACAGAAAACGGCAAGCAACGCTATCATCATGGACGGTCTGTATAATTCGGGCGTTATCTTCAAAGACAAACTCGAGAACTTCGGATTGGCAAAAAAGCAACTGGAACGACTGACTATCCAATATCCAGAATATGAACAGATGGACAAAGCATGGTATCATCTGTTCCTACTCTATTCGAGAATGGGAGATACGCAACAGGCGGAAAACTGTCTGACACTGATGAAGGACAATTTCCCAGAGAGTGAACTGACCATCCTATTGACCAATCCATATTTCGAGGAGAACGCCCGCTTTGGCGAACATTTGGAAGACTCTATCTACGGCGTTACATACGAAGCCTTCAAAGAAGACCGACACGAAGTCATCAGCGCTAATGCCAAGCTCTCAGCCGAGCGTTTTCCACTTGGCGAGAACCGTCCGAAGTTTATCTTCATCAACGGTCTGAGCATGCTGAACCAGGGTGATGCTAAGGGTTGTATCAGCGAGCTGAAGACCGTTGTTGAGAAATATCCGAAGAGCGAGGTCTCTGAGATGGCAGGCATGATTATCAAGGGAATACAGGAAGGACGCTCACTGAGTGGAGGCTCTTTCGATATTGATGATTTCTGGTCGCATCGCGACATAACGCTGGCACAGGACTCTACGTCGAGAGATACCCTGTCGGCCGACCGCAATGTGCCGTTCCTCTTCATATTGATCTATCAGCCCGACTCTGTCAATGAGAATCAGTTGCTCTTCGAGATGGCACGATTCAACTTCTCGAACTTCCTAGTGCGCAACTTCGACCTCGAGGTGGAGCATCATCAAGGGTTCAGCCGAATGATAATCCGTGGCTTTATGAGTTTCGACGAAGCCCAACAGTATGCACGCCAGCTTTGGAAATCAGAAAAGATATCCGCCATGCTACGTCATTGTCGCAACCTCATCATCAGTGAGCATAACCTGACGCTTATTGGCACCCGTTATAGTTACAAAGACTACGACGAATACTATCAAAAGACATTCTCTACGCTGCAGATCAGCAATGAGGAGCTACTCAACATCCCCACGGACTTCAAACAATCTGACCCCGACGACGCTGAGCCAGAAGAAGAGGTGGAAGAAGAGACCGACGACGATGACGACTTTGACCTCTGGTAAACTCTAAACTATAAACTATGCATTTATGCTTGAGCTTGCAAAAAACTATGAACTGCTTTGGGTTGACGATGAAGTAGAACTTCTCAAGGCCCACATCATTTTCCTCGAGAAGAAAGGTTACGAGGTGACCACCGTATCAAATGGTACGGATGCCATTGACCTATGTCAGGAACGCTCGTTCGACCTGGTGTTACTCGATGAGCAGATGCCTGGTCTCAGTGGATTGGAGACGTTGCAGCGTATCAAGCAGATAACACCTGCCACCCCAGTGGTAATGGTGACTAAGAGTGAGGAAGAGAACATCATGGAGCAGGCTATCGGACAGAAGATTGCCGACTACCTCATCAAGCCCGTCAACCCCAACCAGATATTACTGGTACTGAAAAAGAACATCCACCGTCGCGAGATAGAGACAGAGGTGACGCAGAGTCAGTACCAGCAACAGTTCCAACAGATAGCCATGCAGATTATGGACTGTCGCACTTGGCAAGACTGGATTCAAGTCTACAAGCAACTGGCGCATTGGGAACTGCAACTGTCGAGCACCGACTCGCAGATGACTGATATGCTAGCCATGCAGAAGGAAGAGGCCAACATCGGATTCGCAAAATTCATCAAGAGGAATTACTTGGATTGGGTCGCTGCATTATCGCCAAACGGGAAGAATATGGAGCGTCCTGTGATGTCGCCAGAAGTATTCAAGACAAAAGTCTTTCCTTTGCTAAACAGCGGTGAGAAAGTCTTCCTCATTGTGCTCGACAACTTCCGTTACGACCAATGGCGTATGTTGGCGCAAGAGATTGGCGATCAGTTTGATATTGAAGAAGATCTCTATTGCAGTATCCTACCCACCGCAACGCAGTATGCCCGCAATGCCATCTTCAGTGGACTGATGCCTAATAAGATTGCGCAGATGTTCCCTGACCTGTGGGTCGATGAGGACGAAGAGGAAGGTAAGAACCTGAACGAAGGTCCGCTCATCCAGACGCAACTGGAACGCTATCGCCGCCACAACACGTTCTCGTATCATAAAATCAACACTTCGGCAGAAGCCGAAAAATTCATGCAGCAGTTGAATACGCTTAATAAGAACGACCTCAATGTCGTGGTATTCAACTTTATCGACATGCTGAGTCATGCACGTACAGAAAGCCGTATGGTGCGTGAGCTGGCTAACAGTGAGTCGGCCTACCGCAGCATCACGCTCTCATGGTTCCGTCATTCGGTCATCGCCGACTTTTTCCGCCAGTTATCACAGACGAATTATAAAGTCATTGTCACCACCGACCACGGTTCCATCCGCTGCACGAGACCCGTTAAGATCATAGGCGACAAGAACACAAACACCAACCTGCGCTACAAGCTGGGTAAGAACCTGAGCTACGACTCTAAGGACCTCTTTGTCATCAAGAACCCCGCCGAGGCACAGTTACCGCAACCCAACCTTTCGACCAGCTATGTCTTTACCACTGGCGACTCGTTCTTTGCCTATCCCAATAACTACAACTATTACGTTTCATACTATAAGGACACGTTTCAACATGGAGGCATCTCCATGGAAGAGATGATGATTCCTCTCGTCACCATGACGGGAAAAAAGAGATAAGTGACAATTTACAAGATATGGAAATAAAGATTCAAAGTTTAGACACAATACGCGAGGCAGCTCGCGAGTTTATCAAATATATTGGCGACCGCCGCGTCTTCGCTTTCTACGGAAAGATGGGAGCAGGCAAAACGACCTTTGTAAAAGCCATCTGCGAGGAACTGGGCGTGGAAGATGTCATCACCAGTCCCACCTTCGCCATCGTGAATGAATATGAGGCTTCTCTCACCTCTCACCCCTCACCTCTCACCTCTTTAAGCATCTACCACTTCGACTTCTATCGCATCAAGAAACTGGAAGAGGTCTACGACATGGGCTATGAGGATTACTTCTACAGTGGATCCCTCTGCTTCATCGAATGGCCGGAGTTGATAGAAGATGTATTACCTGAGGATGCCGTCAAGGTGAATATCGAGGAACAGCCTGACGGGACTCGCACCGTCACCTTTGATTAAAACTAACTAAAACCAACGTATATGAAACAACTACTAACACTATCACTGAGTGTCCTGACTGCCATCACAGCATTCGCAGTACAGGAGAAGACTGATGTGACCGCAACGTACGTAAAGAACGCATCGTTCGAGGCTGATGCCATCACATCATTACAGGCAAAGACAGAGAGTGCCGACGGTTTACGCGGCTATATCGTAACAGCCCCCAAGGAATGGACAGTCAATAACGGAGCCAATGCGGTAAGCCTGATTGTAACGGCCGACTGCTACACCGATAACAACTTCGGCAAGGTGACCACACTGGCTGACGGCACACAGGCTTACTACTTGCGTATGGGATGGAGTACAGGAACCACCACCATGCGACAGACCATTCCGTCGCTACCCAAGGGCAAATACCAACTATCTGCCAGCATTCGCTCGGCCTATGCCAACGCAGCAACATCATCCTTTGAACTGATGGCAGGAACAAAGAGCACATCTGGAGCTTTCCCCCAAGGCTTACAGGGATATTTCACCACAGCGAAATGGGATACAGAGACGCTGAATTTCGAACAGACAACTGACGGAAGCATCGATATCGGCATTAACGTCAACTGGCAATCGGGCGGCTCGTGCATCATGATTGACAACATCAAGCTCTACGCCCTACCCGATGACTATGTAGAGCCGGTGGAACCTGTAGAACAGGAGCCTGGGAGTCTATCTGATGAATTTATGTTGTCTGACTTCGTAAATGAGACCGCCATGAAGAATGACCTGCTGCAGATGCTGGCCAACTTCGCCACCTATATGAAAAACGACTTCCAAGAGGCACAGTCACCCAACAGCGTGGGCGAGGCTTGTGGCTGTTTCAAGGGTGAGAACACCATGGCTAACGACGAGCGCGGTGTGCGTCCGAATGCCGACCTCAGCATGATTTGTGCCTTTCTGGCTAAATACGGCAAGGGAAAGGTGACGCTACCAGCCAATGTTACTTGGAACGATATCGAGACAATGGCAATGAAGAGCCTCGTCTTTGCCTATAGCACGCATAAGGCCAACAAGCTGAAAGTTTGTTCTGGCAACAACTACTGGGGATCGACCTCTACAAGCGATGCCGTTTGGGAGAGTTCGCTCTGGGCCATGTCGGTAGCTTACTCCGCTTTCTTCCAATGGGACAAACTGAGCGATGCGCAGAAGAACTATATCTACAAGTTGCTGAAGGCAGAGTGTAACTACGAGTTGAACCGCAGCATCCCTACTGGCTATGCCGGCGATACCAAGGCGGAGGAAAACGGATGGGAAGCCGATGTGCTGGCTGTAACATTGGGATTATTCCCCAACGACGAACTAGCCCCGAAGTGGTTTGCCCGCCTGCGTGAGTTTGCCATCAACAGCTATTCGCAGAAGGACGACGCTATGGATGCCACCATCATCGATCCCGACTACGACAAAAAGACCGTAAAAGACCTGTATAAGGGACAGAACCTCTATGACGACTATACGCTGCAGAACCACAACTACTTCCATACCTCATATCAGAATGTGGTGATTCAGGAACTCGGCGAGGCGGCACTGGCATTGAAACTCTTCCAACAGGGACTCTATGGCACTGAGAAATGGAAGACCAACGCCCTGATGCATAATAACGACAAGGTAATGAAAGAGGTACTCTACTGGCTGGCACTGGCTGACGGTGAACTGGCGATGCCCAACGGCAACGACTGGAGCCTCTTCCTTTACGACCAGATCACCTCCTACTCCACCAACGCCTGCTTCCTGCGTGATCCTCATGCACTGATGCTGGAGAACCTTGCTTATAAAATGATTAAAGCTCGCCAGACAACCACTACCGACGGCTCATGGCTGTTGCGTGCCGATGTAGGGGCACGCCGTATGGGTGTAGAGGCTCATCGCGTCATGATGACTTGGCTGATGCATGAGATGCTCAGCACCGCCGACCTCACTCCCACGGAATGGAGCGACTTCAATCGTGAATATTCACGTGCGATGGTTCTCCCATCGCAAAATATCGTCCGTGCCTCCACCGACGATCGTTTCACCTGTTTCTCTTGGAGCAAGGGACTCAACAGCTACACGGGCTACATTACCCCCAACACCCCTTACGGCAACAATCTCATCGTTCCCTTCCGTGCCAACGACACAGGTAACTTCCTGGGATGGTACGAAGTGCAGGGCAAGGGCACCAATGCCACACCTGTGATTAGCGGCATCTACAACCTGCAAGGCAACAGTTACGTGATGAACGGAGAACTGAATACCAACGATGGCACATTGAACAACCGCTTTGCCATCTACTCTACACCAGGCAATGCCGTCATATATATAGATTATGTACGCGCGAACGCCGATGCTACGATTACGAAGGAGAAAGGCGGACTGATGGCTATCAGCATGGATGAGCTGACGAAGCCCAAACGTAACTTCTATTATGAGAGCGGCGAGAAGTACAACCAGAGTTTACTCGACGGCAACACCTTCACCAAGATGAATACAAACTGGGTGAACATCAGCAACGGATTGACCGTGGTTTCCGTGAGCGACAAACAGATGGCGTTTGGCGAGAAGGCCAACAACAACTCCATCATGACGGCGAAGCTCTATGCCTCGTATTCCGACGTGAGCCGTCAGGTAAAGAAGGGTGACGTAGTTGACCGTCGTAATGTCATCTACTATACCAACAGCGAACTCTCTGACGGCGGTGGAATGGCAGAAGCCGTGATACCACTTAGCACACCAGAGGGATGGCACGGCATCATTGCTGCCGAAAACAATGGCTATGGTGCAGCTGGAGCTATCCATTACCTGCTACTGTCTAACTTCTGTAGCGATCAGAAATGCACGCTCAAGGAGGTGAAGTCGAAAGACATGGGCGCCCCCGTCTTTGATGTGCTCACCACTATCAAAGACAGCAGTGCCGAAGCAACCTTTAGTGCTGAGGAAAACCATTCGGTGACTTCCTACATCACCTATTTCATACAGGGCAACGGCGTGGAGGCCATTCAGGACAAAGACAATCCTTGGGTCATCTATCTGCGCAACATGATTAAGGGAGCCAATAAAATCGTTGTGACCTGCAATGCAGGCGACCATGGCGACAGCAAAGAATATACGCTGACCAACAAGATCGTTAAGGTCAGTCTGAATCAAGATGAAGAAACTGGGGAGGGAACGCTTCGCTTCGACGAAGCTGCCGGGTTTCCAGAAGAAAATGAAGAAGATCTTACCCGAGGCTACAAAGAGATAACCACCGAGAAACTTGTGAATGCCTCGTTTGAGGAGGATGAGACCTACGGCAAGGCTGATGGTAATGCCACCTGCGATGCTGGCACCTTTAATCCCTGCTATGTAAACACAGTCAGTGCTGCAAACTCCAAGTGGCCCAATATCCTGCCAGTCAAGGGTTGGACTGCTGGCAACACACTGGCTGGAGGATCGAACTTCTGCCGTATGTACTCCATGCCCTATAGCACTACACAGTATTGTGTTAGTCCCAAGAGCGTAGGAAACTATGCGGCTCGTTGCTCACGCCCCATCTTCGATATCGACTCTTGTGGACAGCGCGTGCTTACTGTACTCAACTCATGGGATTCTGGCAGCAATGCCATTACACAGAGCGTGACTCTACCTGCTGGCAAATACCGTCTGCTGATGGATGCCCGCATGGAATGTCCTAACCTCACATCCAACAATGGCAGTATGGTGACAACCAGCGGCAACAACACCTGTACCTCACTCACAGGCATCAAGATTGGTACGAAGACCGACTACCGCTACCCTACAGAGAACAACACTTGGCAGCAACTCTGCTACGACTTCGAACTGGATAGAGACCAAAACGTCACCTTCTCTTTAGGTTTCAAAACGTCAGCCAGTGCCGGTGCCGCTAATAACACCTTGCTCTATATTGACAACTTGCGACTGCTGAAGGCTGAAGACAGCGTCAACGCCATCCGCGATATCCATCAGCAAAGCAGGATTCAGACAACAACACTTTACGACCTACTAGGTCGACAAGTGAAAGAAAATCCCACCCGTCAAGGCATCTTTATCAGCAACGGCCACAAGATTATCAGGTGATTATTTCATTCAATAATTACAAAAAACCGCAATATCCTCGACTGGACATTGCGGTTTTTTACATATAAAATGCCATATTTTAGGAGGTTTTCAATACATGAGACACAAAAGAAAACAAATGTGACAAAAGAGAAAAGCCAATTTACAATAACCCCCTATCTTTGCACCGAAAATCGAGACATGGTAAATGTCATCGCCAATAACGGACCGAGAACATTTAATTTTTAACTCATAAACCATATTTATTATTAACTAAATTATTAACTAAAAAACATGAGAACTTTTACTAAATCATTGTTGACGTTCCTACTACTATTGGTAGTGGGTTCGCTGAGTGCACAAAGTCTCATCCTGCTCGACCCTAACGGTGAACGTGACTGGTCTAAGCAGGCTGACGGTGAGTACCCTTATTATTTCGATAATGGTTGGCTTCCCGAAGGCGCAAGTAAGGATGTTATCAATGGAGCACTGCACATCGAGAACACGACAGCAACAGAGCAAAACTATCAGTTGCAGTTGTTTATCCTTGACTGGTTCAATACCACTGAAGGAGAAGACTATGTGATTCGCATTTGGATGAAAGCTTCTGGCGAAGGTACAGCAGATTTGAACATCGGCACATGGGGAGCTAATGCGACATCTTCATTCAAATTCGAGGCATCTGAAGACTACAAGATGTATTCGATTGACCACACTGCTGGTGTAACATCCACTGGTAACGACGAACACATCATGTTCCAATGCGGTACCTTTGTAGGAACCATTGACATTCAAAAGGTGCAGATACTGCAGAAAGGTGAAGAGAAACCCGTGCTATCAACAAAGTTCGGCATCAGTTCATGGATCAAGAATGGTGACGCAGAAGGTGATGACCTCAGCAGTTTCCCTGTTTCCCTGGATGGTCCTAACAATGGAGATTCTGCTCCCGACTCACCAGAAATTGTTGAAGGAGAAGGTGTTGATGGCAGCAAATGTTTCAAGGTCACAGCTTTCAGTAATCCTACAGAGACTTGGCATTCTCAGTTCTACCTCTTGGCTGATGAAGTTAAGGCGAAGGGGACAGAATGGGCCCTTAAGATGTCTATCAAGGCAGATATTGAAACTAAGATTTCTACCAGTGGTCAGGGAGCACCACGCCAATGGAAAGGTGGTATGGGAATTGATGACTTCAATGTTACAAATGAGTGGCAAGAGTATAATTGGACAGGTTCAATTAGTTTCGACGATTTCCAGAGTGTTGCATTTGACTTAAGTAACGAAAATGGTACTCCTGGTAATGCAGACATTAGTTTCTATTTTGACAACATACAGTTTGGTCAAAAAGTGCCCGAATTTGATGCCCAGTTCAAAGCTGATGGCATTCAGGTTCTGTTCCCCTACTACACCAATATCATTAGACTGATGAAGCAATATGCAAAAGGTAAGACACGCTATATACTGCCTACCAGTTGCGTAAAGGTAACCGTAGATGACGAAGTGGTTGATTTAGAAAGCGTTGAGGCTGACATTACAGGCACACTCATGATCTTCTTAAAAGAGCAATTCGATGAAGATGCTAAGGTTGTTGTTAACTTTACGAACCCCGAAGATACTGCATATCGTCTGTTCCTTCTTGATTCTGACAATGCCGTTGAGAACTTCGAAGTTACAGCCACTTATAACGATGAGCTAATAATCGTTGCTGATAAATTCAACAAGGTATCTCTCATGTCTAGTGATCCTGAGGACGGATCATTCAACCTGCCTGGCACAATCAACAGCTTCAAGCTGACCTTTGACAAGGAAGTTAAATGTGAGGATCTCGTAGCAAAAATAGGCAACGAAGTACTGACCGTAGAACCCGCCACTGGCTATGCAGTTGAGGTAACCATGAAGCGTACCGGCACAGATCCTCTCGCAGATGGCGACTATGTTCTGACTGTTACAAATATTAAGGGAAAGGCTACCCTTGAAATATCATCATGTGAGATTTCTTTCTCTGTTGGAGCAAAAGTTTCTGAGGAACTAACAACTGCTATTAACGATGCGAGCAATGTTCTGGAAGAAAATACTGATGAAAACAACCGCTATGCTGGCGAGGCTTACACTGCATTGTCTGAGGCAATAACAAAGTACACAACAGAGGCTCCTACCTACACAGCTCCGAGCGTTATTGACGCAGCCATTCTTGACCTGAGCGATAAGGTAAAGGCCATGAACGCTCACCACAAGCTCGTTGACCAATATGACGAAGCCAACAGCAAGATTCAGGAACTCGCAGGAAACTTAGCTGAAAGCAAGTTCAATACTACAGAGCTGTATCTGCAGCTGAAGGCTCTTGCAGAGAAGTATGCAGACAAGCTGCTGACTATTGACGAACAGTTGACTGCTGCTATTGAAGAAATTACCCCAATGGCTTCTCTCTGTGGAGATATGTTCACTACTGGTGAATCTAGACTGGGTGATGCTGGCTACAAGGTTCTTACTGAGCGCCTCCGCCTGGGTTCTGAGACTCTGAAAGCCCTTGGTGATGAGACTAATCCTTTGATTGCAGAGGCCGACAAAGCCATTAGTGATGATGATGAAATCGCAGGAAAGATGCAGTATGCTATTCTTGACAAGATTTACACACAGCTGGCTAATCCTGATCCCGAGAACCCATTGTTCAAGGAAATTGATGAAGATGAAGAAGGTCTGCCCGTCTATAACACCTTCGACATGAGCGTATTCGCAAAGAACCCCAACATCTATGCACACCAGCAGAGCAAGGGTTTCGAAGAGGGTAATGTTCCTGGATGGACTGCTTCTGGTAGCGGTAACCTGTATGCTAACACTACATGGGCTGGTGAGCGCAACATTGAAGGACTGCCTGAGGACTGCGCATTCACCACATGGTATGGTAACGTACGTATGGAGAACAGCACAATCACCAACCTGCCCGCAGGTGAATATAACATCCAGTTCTATGTATGCGACTGGCTGAACAGAGCTAACGCAGATGATCCTGTAGAGGTTCAAGGTTACGTCTTTGCAAAGACTTCTGAGACTGTTGCTGCTGAAGAGGCTGCTAAGGCAGAAGGCGAAGAATATGATGAAGAATTTGATGCCCAGGAGCTCATCATTGGTGGTGAAGGCTTCAATCAGGTTATTGAACTGAAACACCTCACAGTTACTGACGGTAAGCTGACCATTGGTGCACAGTTCGCTGGTGACTCTCAGTATTTCTTCCACAAGATCAAACTGCTCTTAGCTGGTCCAGCAGAAGGCTTCGATTATGCAAAGGCTTTGAATGACGTCAAGACCAACATCGATGCAACTAAGAGTGCTAAGGTACGTGCTATCCAGCTCTTCGACCTCAACGGCCGTAGCATCAACAAGAGCCAGAAGGGTATTACCATCGTGAAGAAGGTGATGAGCGACGGTACTATCAAGACCGAGAAGGTTGTGAAGTAAACACTGACAGAGCAGGAGGTTTTCAGAACCTCCGCTCTTTTCAACCTAGATATTAGATGATGCCCTCAAGAGTGTTACAGCTCTTGGGGGCATATCTTATTTTAAGAAGCAAGGCTTTTAAAACGTAAGAACAGCCTATTTTGACCTCATAGGAAACCCATAAAAGGAGCAGGCAGCTCGAAGGCAAGGAGCAGGCAGTTCCCCGCTGAGGAACTGGCAGCTCGCCAGTTACGAATCGTAAGCACGTCACTTAGCACTCGTAAATGCGTCACTTAGACCTCGTAAATGGGTCACTTAGCACTCGTAAGTACGTCACTTAGAAACGAAAAAAGTCCGCATCATTTTGATGCGGACTCTCATATTAGGATTTTCGTTTATCGAAACCTTATTCAGCCTTCGGAGCCTCTTCGGCTGCGGGTGCCTCAGCAGGTGCCTCAGTAGCAGCTTCCTCTGCCTTAGGAGCCTCCTCTGCAGGAGCCTCGGCCTTAGTAGCCTTACGTGAACGACGAGTAGCCTTCTTCTTGGTCTCAGCCTTTGCCATTTCAGGATCAAAGTCTACGAGCTCAATGAAGCAAATCTGAGCAGCGTCACCCTGACGGGTACCCAACTTAATGATACGGGTGTATCCACCGGGACGGTCGCCTACCTTCTCACTAACAGTAGAGAAGAGCTCCTTGATAGCTTCCTTGTTCTGCAGGTAGCTAAATACTACACGACGTGAGTTAGTTGAGTCCTCCTTTGCCTTAGTGATCAGGGGCTCAACATACTTCTTGAGGGCCTTTGCCTTGGCCACGGTCGTAGTGATTCTTTTGTGCATGATCAGCGAAATGGCCATGTTGGCAAGCATGGAAGCGCGATGCGATGCAGTACGACCGAGATGGTTGAATTTCTTATTATGTCTCATTTTTTCTTTTTACTTTTTATTGGGCAAATTATGCATTATGCATTATTCTTTGTCCAGTTTATACTTTGAAATATCGGTTCCAAACGACAGATTCAGACTCTCGAGCAAATCATCAAGCTCAGTGAGCGATTTCTTACCAAAGTTACGGAACTTCAAGAGGTCTGTCTTGTTGTACTGTACGAGATCACCAAGGGTCTCTACATCGGCAGCCTTTAGACAGTTCAGTGCACGAACAGAGAGGTTCATGTCAACGAGCTTAGTCTTCAGCAACTGACGCATGTGCAGTACCTCCTCATCAAACTCCTGGTTACCCTCGACATCACTGGTCTCAAGGGTAATCTTCTCATCAGAGAAGAGCATGAAGTGATAGATAAGGATCTTTGCAGCCTCTTTCAGCGCATCCTTCGGGTGAATGGAACCATCCGTTGTGACTTCCAGTACAAGCTTGTCGTAGTCGGTCTTCTGCTCAACACGGAAAGGCTCTACTGCGAACTTCACGTTACGGATAGGA
The DNA here is from genome assembly GCA_964539705.1 of uncultured Prevotella sp. GTDB lineage: Bacteria > Bacteroidota > Bacteroidia > Bacteroidales > Bacteroidaceae > Prevotella. Next base: position 15,635 of record CAZIKA010000047.1, read on the forward strand.
GTGTAGATAGAATCGATGGGAATAACATTCACATCGGTGCAGAACTCACGGTTCTCATCAGAAGGAACATATCCACGACCTTTATTAATGGTCAGATCTATCTGCATTGAAGCTTTAGAGTCGAGATGACAAATCACCAAATCGGGATTTAACACTTCAAATCCAGTCAGATACTTGCCGATATCACCGGCTTTGAATTCGGTAGAATTCTCGACCGTGATACTGACTTTCTCGTTCTCGAATTCTTCAACTACTTGCTTGAACCTAACTTGCTTCAGGTTCAAGATAATGTTGGTTACATCTTCCTTTACACCAGGAACGGATGAGAACTCATGCTCAACGCCAGCAATACGGATGGTGTTGATAGCATAGCCCTCAAGCGATGAAAGGAGTATGCGGCGCAGGGCATTACCGATTGTTACACCGAAGCCCGGCTCCAACGGACGGAATTCGAACTTGCCGAATTTGTCGTTGGCTTCCAACATTACCACTTTATCGGGTTTTTGAAATGCTAATATCGCCATTAATTTAATGATTTTTAGTTCTTAGAGTACAACTCAACGATTAACTGCTCCTTAATGCTCTCAGGGATGTCTGCACGGTCAGGACGATGCAGGAACTTACCTGCCTTCTGATTCTCGTCCCACTCAATCCATGCATACTTGCTGTGATTGAAACCAGCCAGTGCATCACCGATAACCTCGAGAGACTTTGACTTCTCACGAACACCGATTACCTGACCAGCCTTTACTGAATACGAAGGAATGTTGACTACCTTGCCATCAACAACAATGTGACGGTGGCCTACCAGCTGACGGGCAGCGGCACGGGTAGGAGCAAGACCCAGACGGAACACTACATTGTCAAGACGGCTCTCCAGCAACTGCAGCAGCACCTCACCGGTGATACCGTCAGCCTTAGCAGCCTTCTCAAACAAAATGCGGAACTGGCGCTCAAGCACTCCATACGTGTACTTGGCTTTCTGCTTCTCTGCCAACATGACAGCATACTCCGACATCTTGCGACGACGGTTATTGCCATGCTGTCCAGGAGGGAAGTTTCTCCTAGACAAAACTTTGTCAGCGCCGAAGATGGGTTCACCAAAACGGCGTGCAATTTTAGATTTCGGTCCAATATACTTTGCCATAATTCAAAAATAATTCTTTTTTCGTTATTAC
>CAZIKA010000048.1:0-15249 GCA_964539705.1 uncultured Prevotella sp.
GTAGCAGGAATAGTTACACTCCCCTGGTACTTGGGGGTACTCGATGTTACTGCAACTACAAGTCCATTGGCATCAGTGATATTGTAATTGATACCATCCACAGTGAAACTTACTGCCCAACCGTTTACACTAGTTACCAAAATAAGTAACAAGATAAAAGTCCTTCTCATAAAATAGGTAGTTTCTTTCATAGTTCTAAGATTTTGTTATTGATATAATTATGAATTTTCGGAGTCGAAGTATTTCAAATTGTTTTTAAGTTCTTATTAATACGCAAAGATAGACATTTATTTTAAGATTCGGGACAATGCCGTATGGTAATTTTTCGGCTTTAAGTTTTTTTAAGGTTCGTGTTTGGGTAATAATATGTATCTTTGTCGTCGAATTATAAAAAGAATATGATGAAGAAGTCTGTGTTGAGGTCTTTTGCAATGTTTGTTAGTCTATTTTCAGTTGTTTCTTTGTATGCCCAAAAGCGTGCAAAATATGAGTTCAGACGTAATCTGCCTGTTTATGCAGACTCCTTGATAAAGGATTTGACTTATCCGCTGGCTTGGGGCAATTGTGATATTAAGAATTTTGATGCATGGCGAAAAGCAGCCCGACAGAAGGTGATGGACTGTATGCTGACGCCTCCTCCGCCTCCAGCTGATGGCTATGATGTAAAAGTGTTGGCTGAGGAACAGCGTGATGGCTATAAAGCTCGTAAACTGGAGATTCGCCTGTCACGCTATTATATCGTGCCTGCTTACATTCTTATTCCTAATGGGAAGGGACCTTTCCCTGCTGTCAACGTCCTTCATGATCACGGGGCTCATCTCTTCATTGGGAAAGAAAAAATGATTCGTCCGTTGGCTTGCGAGGACTCGCTGGTTAAAGTTGATGCCGAAGAGTGGGCTAAGCAACTCTATGAAGGCCAGTTCGTAGGTGATTATCTGGCAAAGCACGGTTATGTGGTTTTCTCTGCTGATGCGCCGATGTGGGGAGAGCGTGGGCAGCAAGAAGGACCCCGTCGTGATCGCTATGATATGATAGCAGGCAATATGATGATGTATGGCATTGACTTGTCGGCCTATATGACCTACGATGATATCAGCGGTACGGAGTTCTTGGCTTCGTTGCCGGAGGTGGATGCCAAGCGTATTGGTTGCATGGGCTGCTCTATGGGAGGCTATCGTGCCTGGATGCTCTCGGCATTGAGTGATCATATCAAGGCGGGAGCCTCTATCTGTTGGATGACGACAACTGATGAACAGATGTCGTTCAAATATAACCGTACTGAGAATGGCGGTTTTGCCAACTGTTTTCCAGGCTTACGTCGTTGGCTCGACTATCCGCACGTAGCTAGTATGGCTTGTCCCAAAGCGATGCTCTTTATCAATGGTTCACAGGATAAGCTCTTCCCCGTTCCTGGCGTAGAGAAGGCTTTCAAGACGATGCGTGATGTGTGGAAGAGTCAGGGAGCCAATGAAAAACTGGAGACGGAACTTTGGAACATCCCTCACAGTTGTCCTGTGAAGGCCCAAGAACGCGTACTCCAGTTCTTCCAGAAAAATCTGTAATGCTTTTTATGCCTCGCCTTTGCCGAAGGGAGCAATGGTGCGGGGAGCCTGTTGCTGTTCGGGCATCTTTATTTGTCCGAACTGGTGCTCGTAACGCATGATATTCTCCTGCAGAGCCCCTAGCAGACGCTTGGCGTGCTCTGGAGCCAGGATGACGCGACTACGCACCTGTGCTTTGGGCAGACCGGGCAACATTCGTGCAAAGTCTACGATAAACTCGCTGGATGAGTGGGTGATAATAGCGAAGTTGGCATATTCACCCTGTGCTTTGTCTGGGGCTAATTCTATTTGCAGCCCTTGCTGCTTCTGTTCGTTCTCGTTCATAATATCTTTTCTTTTTAATCTTTTAATTTTTCAACCTTTTAATCTTTTACTGCGCTTCGCGTCCCAATGCAAGTGCCTTGATGTTCGCCTCTACAATGGCTTCGCCCTTGCGTCCAAAGACACGACGAATGGCATCCTCGAGTTTCTCATACTCAATGCCAAGGGCCTTTTGTGCAGCACCCAACAGGATGACATTGGCCGAGCGGGGCACACCATTGTCCTTCGCCATCTGCTCAATATTGATGCTGATGACATGAGGCAGTTTCTTGAGGTCGGCCTCGATAACAGCCATATCCGGATAGTTGGGGATGTTTACGAAGGGAGTGGCTGAAGTGATAATCCAACCATCTTTCTTCAGGTAGGGCAGGTAGCGCAGGGCCTCCATGGGTTCCATAGAGATAATCACATCGGCTCCGCCCTTGGGTATTAGGTCACTATGGATGGGGTCGCTAGAGATGCGCAGGTTTGACTGCACATCACCGCCGCGCTGACTCATGCCGTGCACCTCGGCCTGTTTGATGTATAGGTTCTCGTTCATAGCGGCCTCGCCAATGATGGTAGCGATAGAGAGGATACCTTGTCCTCCTACACCGCAAAGTATGATGTCTGTTTTCATTTCTTTCCCTCCTGTGCTTTCTTTTGTTTCAAATGTCTTTGTAAAGTCTGCATACACTCACGGCGTGGAATGATGACAGAGGTACCTTTGTAATTAATCTCATCACGAATCATCTGAGTGATCTCCGGCATGTTCTTTGGCAGGGGAACAACAACCTTCAAGTGTTCGTCGCTCAAACCAAGACCGCGACAGATAGCTTCGAACTTATTCGTACCGGCAGAGTCCTGACCACCCGTCATACCCGTTGTCAGGTTATCGCTGATGATGACGGTGATGTTGGCATTCTCGTTGATAGCATCCAGCAGGCCCGTCATACCGCTATGGGTAAATGTAGAGTCGCCAATGATGGCAACGGCAGGCCATTGTCCAGCATCGGCAGCACCCTTAGCCATTGTGATAGAGGCACCCATATCCACACAAGAATGGATAGCGCGGAATGGGGGCAGGAAGCCCAGCGTGTAGCAACCGATATCGCCGAAGACGCGAGGATTCTCGTATTCCTTCAGTACCTCGTTCAGGGCAGCATAGACATCGCGGTGGCCGCATCCCTGACAGAGTGCTGGTGGACGGGGAACGATGTCTTCGCAGGGGGCGAAGCATTCATCAGTCTTCATACCTAATGCTTTCTTCACGATATCAGGAGTCAGTTCACCTGTGCGGGGCAGGGTGCCGTCAAGCTTACCCTTGATATTCTCACTTTCGCTGACACCACGCACGATATCCTCGATGAAAGGCTGACCCTCCTCAACGATGAGTATCTGCTGGCACTCGTTCATCAGACGGCGCACCAGTTTCTTAGGCAATGGATACTGCGAGATCTTTAGGATGGGGTAGGGGCTTCCGCTAGGGAAACACTCATTCACGTAGTTGAAACCGATGCCGCTGGCAATGATACCCAGCGACTTGTCTTGTCCCTCTACATATATATTATATGTGGAATTGGCAGCATCCTCTTCCAACTGCTTCTGCTGTGCCGTGACGATGTCGTTGCGCTTGCGGGCATTGGCAGGCAGCAACACCCAGTTTTTGGCTTCGGCGTTGTAGTTCAGTTCGTTTTGCTGACGGGGAACGTCAGCACATTCTACTACAGCGCGACTGTGAGCCATACGGGTTGTGACGCGCATCAGCACGGGCAGACACTGCTTCTCCGAGTATTCGAAAGCAGCAGCCATCATATCGTAGGCCTCCTGCTGGTTCGAGGGCTCGAAGGTAGGAATCATAGCAAACTTGCCGTAGAAACGGGAGTCCTGCTCATCCTGTGATGAGTGCATCGAGGGATCGTCAGCCACGAGTACGATGACACCGCCGTTAACGCCCGTCATACCGCTGTTTACAAACGGGTCGGCGCAGACGTTCAGTCCTACGTGTTTCATACATACCAGCGCACGCTTACCCATGAACGACATACCCAGAGCGGCCTCCATAGCCGTCTTTTCGTTCGTTGACCAGCGGCAGTGAACGCCGCGTTCCTTCGCAAGGGCATTGCCCTGGATGAACTCCGTGATTTCTGTCGACGGTGTGCCAGGATAGGCATACACGCCAGAAAGTCCGGCATGTAGTGCGCCCAGCGCAATGGCTTCGTCGCCAAGTAATAGTTGTTTCTTCATTTTTATTTTGTTTTTAGTGTAAAATCATCTGCATCCTGCAACACAGGGAACTTCTTCCTGAACCTTTGCAACTGCTCCATATTGATATCTGCCATAGCTACACCCTCCTTGTTGTCTTCACAGTGGGCAATCGTCTTTCCGTAGGCATCGATAATCATCGAACTGCCACTATAGTCGCAGGCAGGGTCATTTCCCACACGGTTCACGCCAATGACGAAGCATTGGTTCTCCAATGCACGGGCTTTCAGTAGCGTTTGCCAAACGTCGATGCGTGAGGTTGGCCAGTTGGCTACGTAGATAGCAGCATCGTAGTCCTTTCGGTTACGGCTCCACACAGGGAAACGCAGGTCGTAGCATACCTGCAACAGGAACCGCACCCCTCGCCATTCTGTAATGACTCGCTTCTGTCCAGCTACGTAAGCATCCGTCTCGCCAGCATAGCCAAAGAGGTGGCGCTTGTCGTAGTAATCGAAAGTGCCGTCAGGACGAACGAAGTAAAGTCTGTTTCTCAACCCTCCGTCAGCATCCGTCGCAGCAATGCTGGCAGCAAAGGCGGCATCCTTATTTCTGGCCTGTTGCAGAAGCCATCTCAGTCCCTCTTCGGCATCTTGACATTTTGCTCCTTTTGCCAGAAATCCGGTAGTGAACGTCTCGCTCAACACGTAAAGGTCGGCCCCCTGTTGTTGGTCGAGAAGCAGGCTCAGCCTTTGCAGATTCTCTGCTGGCTGTCCCCATCTGATATCGTGCTGTACGATGGCTACCCTCATCCTGTCTGCTGGTTTAGCGATTGCAAAAATACAACGAATTTATGGGATATCCAAAGTTTTCGCAATTATTTTACCTAAAATGGCATATTCGTGAAAAAGAGGAGCTTGCCAATCGTGACCCTCGAGCAGGCAGTTCCTCGGCCTCGAGCTGCCAGTTCCTCCCCTTCGAGCTGCCAGCTCCTTTTTTTTCTCCTATTTTGTGCATTTATCAAAGAAAAATGGTTACCTTTGCAAGCAAAACTAATCTAAAAAGGAGAGAAAGGATGAAAAGGTTATGGATATTGCTCGCCCTTGCGTGCGTTAGCTTGAACGGAATGATGGCACAAACGGTAGCAGAATGGCCTGAGATAAAACGTGAGGCAAAGGCAGGGCTGCGCTGGTGGTGGCTTGGATCAGCTGTGGACAAAGAGAACCTGCGGTGGAACATGGAGCAGTATGCGAAAGCTGGTGTGGGTACGCTGGAGATAACACCCATCTACGGTGTGCAAGGTAATGCCACGAAGAATATACAGTTTTTGAGTACCGACTGGTTGGAGATGCTGAAATACACGAAGCAGGTTGGCGAGGAACTGGACATCGACATCGATATGACTACCGGCACGGGCTGGCCCTTCGGCGGTCCGATGGTAAAGAAAGAGGAGTCTGCCAGTAAGCTGGTGACAGAATCATTCGATGTGACAGGCGATGGTACAGCCGAAAAGACGTTGACGCTGAATACTGGGAACGGTGCGTTGCAATGTGTAATGGCCTTCCCCCAGAAAGGAAACGACGGGGAAGTGGTGAACTTAGCGGAACTGCTCAGCGAAAAAACATTGAAATGGGTGGCTCCTATAGGCACGTGGAAGGTCATCGCCGCCTATAACCAGTATGGGGCTATGCAGGTGAAACGCCCTTCACCAGGCAGCTCTGGCTATGTGGTGGACTATTTCGACAAGACGGCAGTAGCTAACTACCTGAACTATTTTGATACGAAATTTGCCGCGGGAGGAAATCCTTGGCCTCATTCGTTCTTCAATGATTCATACGAGATAAATGTAGCCGACTGGACACCTCAGTTGCTGACGGAGTTCGAACAGCGACGCGGCTACTCGCTGGCAGAATATATGGATTTGCTCTTGGGCGTTGGAAATCGTGATACAGCCTCTAAAACCAAGGCGCAGGTGGTGGCTGACTACCGACAGACACTTGCTGATATGCTCCTTGAGAACTTCACCCGTCAGTGGACGCAATGGGCACATAGTCATGGGGTAACCACACGTAATCAGGCGCATGGGTCGCCAGGCAATCTGATAGACCTCTATGCTGAGGCCGATATCCCCGAGATAGAGAATTTTTACATGAATAGCTTTGGCATCAAGGGACTACGCGATGATGCAGGCTTTTATTTGAGCGCCCTGAGCACGAAGCCTACATTGAAGTATGCTTCCAGCGCCGCTCATATTACAGGTAAGCCGTTGGTGTCGAGTGAATCAATGACTTGGCTGACAGAGCACTTCCGCACCTCACTCTCGCAGATAAAACCAGAACTTGACCAATTGTTCCTTTCTGGCGTAAACCACGTGTTGTTTCATGGTGCCGCCTATTCTCCTCGCGAGGCCGCCTGGCCAGGATGGAAGTTCTATGCCGCTGTGGATATGAGCCCTACGAATAGCATCTGGCGCGATGCCCCTGCTATGATGGACTACATCAAGCGTGTGCAGAGCTTTATGCAGATGGGACAGCCGAATAACGACGTGCTCGTCTATGCGCCCTTTGCCAACGATATGACGAAGGACACATCCAATAAACTGCGACTGTATAACATCAATACTCTCTCGTCAAAGATGTCGGAATTGGAGACCTGTGTGAACAATCTGGAGCGTATGGGCTTGGATTGTGACTATACGAGTGAGCGTTACTTGATGACCACAACTTTCGTCAACGGGAAACTTCAGACGGCAGCAGGTACTTGCTATCAGGCTCTCGTCATTCCTGTCAGCACGAATCTGCCAGATAGTGTGAAGACCCATATAGAGGGACTGGCAGCGCAGGGCGCACAGGTCATCTACGGCAACAAACAGGCAGACTTGGAGGCGTTGACCATCAAGCCAGAACCGTTGCGTACAGAACTGGGGCTAGGTGTTATCCGTCGTACGAATGCATCAGGTCATCATTACTTTATTTCCAACTTGACATCGAATGATGTAGAGGGATATGTGGCTTTGGCTGTGCCTTTTACAAGTGTAGCGGTGTTTGATCCCCTGACTGGTGAGATTGGCAAGGGGACCGTCGCTGAAGGTAAAGTGTGGATAAGTCTGAAGTCTGGTCAGTCGGTAATTCTGCAGACTTACCAGACAGATGTGACGATGAAGGAGAGTCAGCAGCCCGTGACGGAGATAGGCAGCGTGAGTATCGATGGTCCTTGGACACTCTCGTTTACGGAGGACTCAGAACCGGCAATGACAGAGAAGAACTATCAGCTGGAGCGCACAAGAACCTGGGAAACATTGGATGCAGAGACAGCTCGACTGATGGGTACAGGCATTTACGAGACGACCTTTAACGTGACGGCAGCGCAGATGCAGACGGCATCGGCGGGATTCCGCCTGAACTTGGGCGATGTGAGAGAAAGTGCACGGGTATGGCTGAATGGTGAGTATCTTGGCTGTACGTGGGCTGTGCCTTACGTTGTTGACTGCAAAGGACTGGTGCACGAGGGAGAGAACAGCCTGAAAATAGAGGTGACCAACCTGCCTGCCAACCGTATCCGACAGATGGATATAGATAAGGTGAACTGGCGTATTTTCGAGGATGCCAATATCTCGACTATCAGTAGCTCGAATACCTATGATAACTGGAAGCTGGTTCCTTCTGGTCTAAACTCACATGTCCAGCTGGTGATGCTTTCCAAAGAGGAAAAGACAATGATGGTAGAACTCAAGGGTATGGCGAAGGATGATAATGGTATCTGCTATGCCATGTATAAGGTAATGCTGCCAGGTGGAAAGAAAGTGGAGAGCCTGTCAATGTCTGACCAGAAAGGTGCTGCTTTTGATGGCTTTCGTCTGAAAAAGAATGATGACGGTACGGCGGAACTGATTATTACAGGCAAGCTTTCAGAGAGTGCTATCGTGGATGCTATGGATGATAAAGAAATGCATTATTATGCCTATGTGGCTGCTCATGGTGCCTACGAACAGACGATTGCTGTTGACTTCACGTCATCAACACCACCCGAGGGCGGTTGGATATCTCCCGCGTCAACGATGACTATCAAAGGATTTGAGGCTACAGGCGTTCTGCCTTGGCATCGTGCCAATAAAAACGGCAAGGAGGTGACGGGACTTTATGAAGGACTGACGTTCACCTGCGACCGTTCTGCCTATTACTTCTATTTCGAAGGCTATGGTATGAATGCGGGTTACGACTTTAATATCATTGTCAATAAGGCTAAACATGGGGATGTTTGTCTGGTGAGTTATCTGAAGGGAAAGGGCGATTCGGAGTATCATGCTGCTGATTCCCTGTTGATGTATTGCAGTTACGAGGATTCTACTCAGGCATTTGTTGTGCCGATGTATGCCAATACGAGTTACTATATATATCGGTCTTTGGCAGTATATAGTCCTATAGACGTGGCTTCGTCGATACAAACGGTGGGGGCGGAATGGCCTTCAAATCATGGCTATTTCAATCTGAAAGGACAGCGAGTGATGCGGCCTGGTAAGGGCATTTATGTCAAGAATGGACGAAAAATTGTAGTAAAGTAACCTGCTTTTTATAATAAATAAGGTAAAAGGTGCGTTATTGATGATGTGCTAAGGCGAAATCTTTGGATATTGGCCCTGCTACTGATGGCTTCACTGGGAGCGAAGGCACAGTATGATCCATCGTTCAGTCACTACTGGGCGATGGAAACGGCGTATAACCCTGCAGCAGCAGGAAAGGTTAATAAGATAAATATCACAGGTGCCTATAATATGTCGATGGCAGGCTTTGAGCATAACCCCAAGACCATGTATGTCTCTGCCGATATGCCGTTCGAGTTTATTGGACTGTATCATGGCGTAGGTTTGCAGATGGTCAACGACGATATTGGTGCCTTCTCGCATAAGCAGTTCTCTTTGATGTACGCGCCTAAAATAAAACTCTTCGGAGGAAAACTGAGCGTGGGTGTACAGCCTGTGATGCTGAGTGAGACCTTAAAGGGTTCGCAACTGGTGTTCAACGATACTGGCGATGATGCGTTACCTACCTCGGATGTCAATGGAACGGCTTTCGACCTGAACCTCGGCCTGTATTATCAACAGCGCTCGTGGTATGCTGGCGCATCGGTGAAGCACCTGTTGGCACCTAAGGTTGAGATAGGTGAAATCAATGAGTTAGATATCAATATGTCGTATTATTTTACGGCAGGATGCAATATTCGGCTTAGAAATCCGTTTTTAACCATACAGCCCTCTGTGATGGGACGCTCAGATGGGGTGGGTTATCGCACCGATATAACGACCCGTCTGACCTATGTACATGAGGAGAAAGTGATGTATGCGGGTGTGGGATACAGTCCTGGCACGTCCATTACGGCCTATGTTGGCGGAAAGTTTCATGGGGTGATGCTGGGCTATAGTTATGAATACTATACCACGGCGCTGAGTTTCAGCAATGGCAGTCATGAACTGTTTGTTGGCTATCAGACCGATATCAACCTCTCGAAGAAGGGGCGCAACCGCCATCAGAGTGTGAGACTATTATAATAATGAATATTGATAAAAGAATAGATATGAAAAGAAATGTTCTTTGCCTTTTAACCATTGCACTTGTCTTGACAAGTTGCTTTGGTGGAAAGGAGACAACATCGGCAGGAGGAGAACTGACAGGCGCCAGTGGACGCGCCTTCACAGAGCCAGCCCCTTACGGTATGGTACTCATCAAACGTGGTCATCTGCGTATGGGATTGGAGTCAACAGATTCTTTATGGGGCAAGCAAACTCCTGTAAGAGACATCTCTATTGAGGGTTTCTGGATGGATGATACGGAGATTACCAACTCTGAGTATCGTCAGTTTGTCAATTATGTGCGCGACTCTATTATCCGTGAGCGTTTGGCCGATCCTAACTATGGAGGTGACGAGAGTTACAAGATTGAGGAAGACAAGGATGGTAATCCCGTGAAGCCTCATCTGAACTGGAAAAAGAACCTGCCTCGCAAGCCCAATGAGGATGAGTTGCGTGCCATTGAGAGTGTCTATGTCACTAATCCTGTGACAGGTGAGAAGATGCTTGATGCCAACCAGATGAACTATCGTTACGAGGTTTATGATTATGTGGAGGCTGCCCAGCGTCGTAACCGCCTGAATCCTAATGAGCGCAATCTGAATACAGATGTTACCGTGAATCCGGAAGAGGAAGTATGGATTTCCAAGGATACGGCTTATATTGATGACGAGGGAAGAATCGTGCGTCAGACCATCAACCGTCAGTTGAGCGGACCTTGGGACTTCCTTAACACGTACATTATTAATATATACCCCGATACGACCTGCTGGGTGAACGACTTCCCCAATGCTGATAACGAGGTGTATATGCGTAATTATTTCTCTAATGCAGCTTATAACGACTATCCCGTTGTGGGCGTTACTTGGGAACAGGCCAACGCTTTCTGCGCATGGCGTACGGAATATTTGTTGAAGGGACTAGGTCCTGCTGCCCGTCAGGTACAGCGCTATCGTCTGCCAACAGAGGCAGAGTGGGAGTTCGCTGCTCGTGGAAAGGATCAGAACGAGTTCCCATGGGCTAATGAGGATGTGGCTAGTGGCAAGGGTTGCTTCTATGCCAACTTCAAACCCGAGAATGGTAACTATACCAAGGATGGTAACCTGATTACATCGAAGACGGGTATCTATAGTGCCAACAGCAACGGACTCTTCGATATGGCAGGTAATGTGGCTGAGTGGACTTCTACCATCTATACCGAGGCCGGTGTGGATGCAATGAACGACATCAACCCGCAACTGAAATATAACGCAGCACTTGAGGATCCCTATCGCCTGAAGAAAAAGAGTGTGCGTGGTGGTTCTTGGAAAGATCCTGAGAACTACATCCGCTCTGCATGGCGTAGCAGCGAGTACCAGAATCAGCCTCGTTCTTATATTGGCTTCCGCTGCGTGCGCTCGTTGGCTAACACCAGCAGCGAGAAAGTGAGACCCGCAAAGGCTTCGGCAAAGAAAACAAGAAAATAATTGAAAAGCAATGACACAGTATAGCAAATTTAATATCATCTACCGCTTACAGAAGTGGTTGGATAGTGTGCCTGGGCAGACATTTATGAACTATGCCTATAGCTGGGGTGCATCAATCGTGATTCTGGGTACGCTCTTTAAACTGACCCACCTGCCAGGAGCCAACTTGATGCTGTTTATCGGTATGGGTACCGAGGTGTTTGTGTTCTTCATTGCTGCCTTCGACCGTCCGTTTGATAAGACAGCCGACGGTATGGACCTGCCTACGCATGTTGGCGAGGAGGGCGTTGATATGGCTGCTACTGCTGGAGAGCCTAGCGTAGCCGGAGTATCTGGAGTTTCTGGATTATCTGGTGGCGGTACCGTAATCATTGGCGGTGGTTCTGCCGGAGGTTCTGCTAGTGGCGATGGTATCGCCACAGACGGAACGAGTGTTGTTGGTGGTGGCGTTGCTGGTGGTGGCGTTATCGGTGGCGGCGTCATTGGAGGTGGTGTCATTGGTGGTGTCATCGAACAGCCTGAGTTGCCTGATATCGATGCCGAGGAGATGGAAGAGGCTACGGCCAGCTATGTAGAGCAGTTGAAGAAACTGACGGAGACCCTACAGAAGGTATCTGAACAGAGTGAGCGTCTGACACGTGACTCTGAGGAGATGGAGAACCTGAACCGTACGCTCACTGGTATTTGTAAGGTCTATGAGATGCAACTCAAGGGTGCTTCTCAGCAGATTGGTACCATTGACCAGATTAACGAGCAGTCGCAGCATATGGCAGAGCAGATTGCAGAGCTCAATAAGATCTATACCCGCATGATTGAAGCTATGACGGTGAATATGCCGAAGGTAGTGAAAACTGAAGAGTAAAAGTTATGGCAATAAAGAAAAGGCCCGTATCTCCGCGCCAGAAGATGATTAACTTGATGTATGTCGTCTTGATGGCTATGCTTGCGCTGAATGTCTCTAACGAGGTGCTCAACGGCTTCTCCATCGTGGAGGAAAGTCTGAACCGCACCACCGAGAATGCAGCGAAGGAGAACTTGGCAATATACGAGGATTTCGACCAGCAGATGCAGGCCAATCCGCAGAAGGTGCGTGAGTGGTACGAGAAGGCACAGCGCGTAAAACTCGCCAGTGACTCTCTGTACAACTTGGCTGCCGAACTGAAACAGGCCATTGCTTACGAAGCCGATGGTTCAGATGGTAATCCGGCTAAACTGATTAACAAGGAGGACCTTGAAGCTGCCAATCAGGTGATGCTTGCTCCTGGTCGTGGTCGTGGCGAGAGCTTGAAGCAAGCCATCGACATCTATCGTGAGGGAATCCTGAAGATGGTTACTGATACGGCTCAGCAGCGTCGTATTGCCAGCGACCTCACTACCGAGGTGCCCAGCACTGGCTTGGGAAAGAACTGGCAGGAGTATATGTTCGAGTCGATGCCTGCTACGGCGGCCATTACCCTGCTGTCGAAACTGCAGAGTGACGTGCGTAATGCTGAGAAGGAGGTGCTCCATACCCTAGTACAGAATATAGACGTGAAGGATATCCGTGTGAACGCGCTGGATGCTTTCGTGATACCTAACTCGCAGACCATCGTGCGTGGTGATAAGTTCTCAGCTCATATTGTGATGGCTGCAGTAGATACCACGCAGGTGCCTGAAATCTATATTGGTAATCAGAAGATGGATTTGGAGGACGGACTCTATGAGACGATATGTAGTCGCACGGGCGACTTCACCCTTTCGGGTTATATCCAGACCATCAATGGTAATGGCGATGCTATCCGTCGTGACTTCTCGCAGAAATACACGGTGGTAGATCCTAGTGCTACAGTTTCTGCCGATCTGATGAATATGCTCTATGCGGGCTACTCAAACCCCATTAGTATCTCTGTACCTGGTGTGCCTCAGAATAAGATTACGGCTACGATGACCAACGGTACGCTGACGCCCACAGGTCCTGGTAAGTATATTGCCCGTCCGTCGAAAATTGGTCAGGATGCTACCATTACTGTGATGTCAACCAATACTGGTCGTCCGCAACAGATGGGACAGTTCACCTTCCGTGTGCGCCGTCTGCCTGATCCTACACCTTATATTAATGTCAAGGATGAGGCTGGCAATCCCAACCGCTTTAAGGGCGGTGGCATGGGCAAGGCTATGCTGATGGGACTTGAAGGTATCGGTGCTGCTATTGATGACGGAATCCTCGATATTGGTTTCCGTGTGCTCTCCTTCGAGACGGTGTTCTATGATAATATGGGTAATGCCGTTCCGATGATTGGCGAGGGTGATAAGTTCTCGGCTCGTCAGAAGGATACTTTCAGGAAATTGGCCCGTAACCGTCGTTTCTATATATCGAATGTGAAGGCTATCGGTCCTGATGGAATCGAGCGTACGTTGAAGGCGTCGATGGAAATAATTGTGAAATAGTAAAGATGAAGATATGAAAAGACTATTGTTCTTATTGATGATAGTGTTGGCTGCAGGCACAGTGACTGCGCAGCCTAAGAAGAGTCGCACGCAGACAAAGACTGAACAGCAGAAGAAGCAGCAACAGTCTGGCACACAGCAGGGAATGACCCGCCGTATGCAACTGCAATACCCCACGGCATTGGATATGCCAGAGGATGTGGTGTGGCGTCGTGATATCTATCGAGAGATTAACCTCGATGACGAGCCTAATGCTGGACTCTATTATCCCGTAGAGCCTGTAGGTAAGCAGATGAACCTCTTTACCTACGTGTTCAAACTGGCACTGAACGGTAATATCCCCGTCTATGAGTATCGCTTGGACGGCAATGAAGTCTTGGATGCTACTGCCAAGGTCGATATGAAGACCATCCTTGATAACTATCGCATCTTCTATGAGGAGAATGGTGGAAAGATAAAGGTCGATAATAGTGACATTCCTTCGGCAGAGGTAAAACTCTACTATCTGAAGGAGAGTGCCTATTACGATCAGGCTAACTCGTCGTTCCATATCAAGGTGCAGGCCTTCTGTCCTGTGATGTTGCGTGAGGATGACTTCGGTGGTGAGGCTGCCAAGTACCCGCTCTTCTGGGTGAAGTATTCTGACGTAGAGCCTTATCTGAGTCGCCAGTCTGTCAGAATGAGTGAAAGAAACGATGCTTCCATGATCAATCTTGACGATTATTTCACGAGAAACAGATACAAGGGAAAGATCTACAAGACAAATAACAGTCAGGGAAAGACGTTGGCACAGATCGTAGGGGGCGACTCTATCAAACTGTCTGCCGAACAAAAGCGTATCGAGGCTGAGCTGGATGCTTTCCGTAATAATATCTTTGGTAGTAACAAGGAGAAGCAAGACTCTATCGACAGCACTTCTGCTAACCAAAAGCAGAAGACGGAAAAGAAGGCACGCCAGACTCGCACAAAGACAGCTAAGACCAAGACTACAACATCGAGCAGTGGGTCTTCACCAGCTCGTGTGTCGGTGCGCCGTGAGCGTCATTAAGTACCTGTGTAGTGAGAAGAGGTATCATTATAGGAATTCTTACGATAATGGCATGGATGACATCCATGCCTTTGTCGGCTCAAGGCGTGAGCTTCGGTGTGAAGGGCGGCTTTGATGTAGTGAGCATGGAATTCAATAATGATGTGTTCGACAAGTCAAACCGTCTGGGCGTCTTTATCGGACCTACCTTTGTTATCCCTACGATGGTTCCTGGACTGAGTATCGACATCTCGGCTCTTTACAATCAGCGTACGCTAAAAGTTGACGAAGAGTCAATCAATCAGCAGTCATTGGCTATCCCCGTGCATATACGCTATGGTGCCAGTATCATTGACTTTGGTAGCGTCTTCCTGACGGCTGGTCCACAACTCTCGTTTAATATTGGTAAGTCAAAGATGACGTGGCAGGACGTGAAGAAACTAGACAAGACCTTTGCCCTGCAAGATACAAAGGTGGGTATGGACTTTGGCGTTGGTGCCTCAATAGGTCATCATCTGGAAGCCATCGTCTATTATTATGTTCCCATCGGCAGGACTGCCGATATTGTATGGAATGAGGTTGACGCGTCGTCGAATACAACGATGAAGAGTACACATACCACGTCCAATTCGTGGTTCCTTTCTGTGGCATATATTTTCTGATGAGTCAGTATGCGGATGTCATATTACCCGTGCCGCTCGA
>CAZIKA010000048.1:15349-16578 GCA_964539705.1 uncultured Prevotella sp.
GCTCTTCCTGCTGGCCTGAAAGCAGAAGAGGGCTACAAACCTCGCACAGAGACCTTTATCCGTCTTACCTCCAATTATCAGAACGAACCTACGCTCCATGTAGCGCTGAATATGCTGGCACGAGCTGCCAAGCAGCGTGAGGCTTTGATTGCTTATCTCGAACTGTCTCATTGGGATACGATAGAGGGTAATGTCTGTCGTGAGCCAGTTGTTGAGATTACTCGTGAGGAACTGATGAACAGTTCTGAGGTCACGCTGCCTGTGATTAATCAGTTGGTGAAACGTGGCATACTGGAGACCTACGAGGTGGAGGTAGGTCGACTGAACCAAGGTGGTGAACCTCATCCTGAGCATATCAAGCCCTTGAGCATTGCCCAGCAGGAGGCCTACAACCAGATTCTCCTGTCGTTTATGAAGAAGCAGGTCACGCTGCTTCATGGTGTCACCTCCAGTGGTAAGACAGAGATTTACATCCATCTCATCCAGCGTGAGTTGGAGCAGCACCGCCAGGTGCTTTTCCTCATGCCCGAGATAGCCCTCACCGTTCAGATGATGCAACGTCTGCAGCGTGTTTTTGGCAACCGTCTGGGCATCTATCATTCCAAGTATAGCGATGCCGAGCGCGTAGAGATATGGCAGAAGCAGCTCTCGCAGAATCCCTATGATGTCATCCTTGGTGCCCGCAGTGCCGTTTTCCTGCCTTTCCAGCGTCTGGGCCTTGTCATCGTAGATGAGGAACACGAGACCTCCTATAAGCAGCAGGATCCTATGCCCCGCTATCATGCAAGAAGTGCAGCGATTATGCTGGGCGCCAACACGCTTCTTGGCACCGCTACGCCCTGCATGGAGTCCTATTACAATGCGCAGACGGGGAAGTACGGCTATGTATCGCTGACGGAGCGTTACAAGGGAATCCAGTTGCCTGAGATACAAGTCGTGGATACACGTGACTTGCAGCGTCGTAAGATGATGCGAGGTCCCTTCTCACCGCTTCTGTTGGCTACTGTGCGCCAGGCTTTGGAACGAGGCGAACAGGCTATCCTCTTCCAGAACCGTCGTGGTTGGGCGCCTATGATAGAGTGCAAGCAGTGTGGCTGGGTACCTCGTTGCCAGCATTGTGATGTCAGCTTGACGCTCCATCGTAACATGAACCAGCTCTCTTGCCACTATTGTGGCTATACCTATCAGGTGCCTACGGAGTGTCCCGCCTGTGGCAGTAAGGAGTTGCA
>CAZIKA010000049.1:0-16559 GCA_964539705.1 uncultured Prevotella sp.
AAAATATCCGTTTGTCTCAGTATGTCCGCTCGGCATCCCCGAAGGGGTGACGCTTGCTACCGGAGGGACGCAAGAAAGAACGTGCAAGCCGAATACAGAGCCAAGCTCTGCTTGAGCTATGTTGAGGCGAAGCCGTTTTTCGAGGCGAAGCCTCAGAGATCGCTTGTTAAATTCTTGGAAGACGGGAATACCGGAATACATGAATACAAATCATTCGCGCGCGTGTGAGAGGATTTTGTTTTTATCTGCAACTCTGCCACCAATCTCTCAAAAATCCTTTGTTTAAAGCTAATACGAGGTGGTGGCAGATAGGTGGCAGATGGCAATCGTTGAGGCTGGGGCGGAGGCCGCGGAGGCGGTAGATTCTGAAAAAGACCTAACACTTAACATTACAGATCGTTAATTTGCTTATTTTCAACGATTTAAGAATAAAAAAAGTATTTCAAGACTTAACATACACTTAACACAGAGTTAACATAGAGTTAACACAATGTTAGGTCTATGTTAAGTGTATGTTAAGTCTATGTTAACTCTATTTGGCTATGTAAAAATCGTAAATATCTGACTTTCAGGGTTTTGCATGAATGTTATGTTAAGTCTTGAAAAAAATAAGAGAAAACTAAGCGAAAAGCCATTTTTCGATGCTTAAATAAAGAATATAGTCCCACGTTGGGAACGAAGCATTCCCACCAAGGAAACCATCGTTTCCCTCCGAGGGAAACAATGTTTTCCGCCCTAGAAAACGCACTTTCAAGCAATGGATGACACAAACAAGCATGGTAGCCGATAACAAAAAAAGCAGCCTCATAGGCTGCTGTAGTTGCGGAGGCAAGACTCGCGCTCGGCCCAAAGGGACGCTTCGCTCTGCGAAGAACTGCGACCGGGAGCATGTGAAGAGTTTTGCCGTAGAAAACGAAAAAAGTCCGATAAAATCGGACTTCTGTAGTTGCGGAGGCAAGACTCGAACATGCGACCTCCAGGTTATGAGCCTGGCGAGCTACCAACTGCTCCACTCCGCGATATTAGGGTTCAAAATCAGGGCTTTTCTCGAAAAGCGCTGCAAAGGTACGACTATTTCCCGAGATATGCAAATTTTTCTGCATCTTTTTTCGTTTTGCTTATAATTTATGCTAAAAAACTTGGTCAATCCAAAGGAAAATCGTACTTTTGCACACGTTATTCTAGTGTGCAATATCAAAAATTATCAGTTTTAAGATGTCAATATCCAAGACAAGACAACTACTCGTAGACGTGGCACGCAAGCTGTTTGCAAAGAACGGTTTGGAGAACACCACGATGAATGATATTGCACAAGCCTCTGGCAAGGGTCGTCGCACGCTGTACACTTATTTTAAGTCTAAGGAAGACATCTATTACGCCGTTATCGAGACTGAGTTGGAGCGTCTGAGCGACAAACTGGACGAGGTAGCTGCACGAAAGATTAGTCCGCAGGACAAGGTCATCGAGTTGATTTACACCCATCTGAGCATGATTCGTGAGACGGTGGTACGCAACGGAAACCTGCGTGCCGAGTTCTTCCGTAACATCTGGATGGTAGAGAAGGTACGCCGTCATTTCGATGATGCCGAGGTGGAGCTGTTCCGTAAAGTATTTGCCGAAGGCAAGGAAATGGGCGAGTTTGATATTGAGAACGTGGAACTGGTGGCCGACATCACCCACTATTGTATCAAAGGACTGGAGGTACCTTATATATACGGACGCATAGCACGCGGTATGACCGAGGAAGCTACGAAGCCACAGGTGGCGAAGTTCGTGTATGGTGCTCTGGGAAAGAAGAATAAAATTTAATATTGTATTATAAAGAAAAGAAAATGGGATTATTAACTGGTAAGACTGCGCTGATTACAGGTGCAGCACGCGGTATCGGAAAAGCTATCGCACTGAAGTACGCCGCTGAGGGCGCAAACATTGCATTCACCGACCTGCAGGTCAACGAAGAGACAGAGAAAGAGATTGCTGCTCTGGGCGTTAAGGCTAAGAGCTATGCATCAAACGCTGCCGACTTCGCACAGACAGAAGAGGTTGTAAAAGCTGTAAAGGAAGAGTTCGGCTCAATTGATATTCTGGTAAACAACGCTGGTATCACTAAGGACGGTCTGATGCTCCGTATGACTGAGCAGCAGTGGGACGCTGTGATTGCAGTGAACCTGAAGTCTGCATTCAACTTCATCCACGCTTGTGTGCCCGTGATGATGCGTCAGCGTGGCGGTTCTATCATCAACATGGCTTCTGTAGTAGGTGTTCACGGTAACGCCGGTCAGGCTAACTATGCCGCTTCTAAGGCTGGTCTGATTGCTCTGGCTAAGAGTATCGCTCAGGAGATGGGTCCTAAGGGTATCCGTGCCAACGCTATTGCCCCAGGATTCATCGAGACAGCTATGACCGCTGCTCTGCCTGAGGACGTACGCAAGGAGTGGTGCAACAAGATTCCCCTGCGCCGTGGCGGTCAGGTAGAGGATATCGCCAACGTAGCTACATTCCTGGCTTCAGATATGTCGAGCTACGTCAGCGGACAGGTGATCCAGGTTGACGGTGGTATGAATATGTAATAAAATAAGGGCTTCAATATTGAAGCCCTTTTCTTTTGTCTATCATGCAGGGTTATAATAGGTTTTATACCTTTAGAGCCCCTTGATAAGGGGCGGCTATAATGCAGGGTTATAATACTTTTTGTACCACTCCGCAAACTTCCTGAGTCCCTCTCTCAGCGTGATTTTTGGCGTAAACCCGAAGTCACGCTCCAGGGCTGTGGCATCTGCATAGGTGGTGGGCACATCGCCTGGCTGCATGGGAACGAGCTTCTTGTGGGCCTCGAAATCGAAGTCAGCAGGCAGCACACCGGCACGGGTGAGTTCCTCCTGCAGAATCTGCACAAAGTCAAGCAGGTTCTCGGGCTGACCGCCACCGATATTATACACAGCATAAGGGGGAATGGGCAGACCGTCCTCGCCATTCTTGCGTTCAGGAGCCCCCTGCATCACGCGAACGATTCCCTCCACAATGTCATCGACATAGGTGAAGTCGCGACGGCAGTTGCCGTAGTTAAATATCTGAATGGTCTCGCCCTTCAGCAGTTTGTTGGTGAAACCGAAGTATGCCATATCAGGGCGACCAGCAGGGCCATACACCGTGAAGAAACGCAGGCCCGTGGTGGGGATATTGTAGAGCTTCGAGTAGCAGTGGGCAAAGAGCTCGTTGCTCTTCTTCGTGGCTGCATAGAGCGAAACGGGATTATCCACACGGTCATCGGTAGAGAAAGGCACCTTCTTGTTGCCGCCATACACGCTCGAACTTGAAGCATATACCAGATGCTCCACGGGATTGTGTCGGCAGGCCTCGAGGATGTTATAGAAGCCCATCATATTGCTCATGATATAAGCATCGGGATTGGTGATGCTATAGCGCACACCAGCCTGAGCCGCGAGGTTTACTACTACATCAAACTTGTTCTCTTCGAAGAGTTTGTCGATCAAAGCCTTATCAGCAATGTCGCCCTTTACATAATGATAGGCGATGCCCTCAGGCTTCAACTGTTCCAGTTCCGCCTTGCGATATTCTTTCAGTCTGACATCATAATAGTCATTCTCATTATCAATATTAATAATCGTTGCGCTCTTTAAGTCCTTAAAGAGTCGCTTCACTAGGTTACTACCAATGAAACCTGCACCACCTGTGACCAGAATGGTCTTACCGTTTAAATCAATCTTTTCCATATTTATTTCTTTTATAACCTTCGGTTTGAAATCTTCAAGAATCTTATAAAAAATCCTAGGACTGCGTCCAGAAATGATTTCTTCATTAAGATTTTTCTCTAGATTTTTCGCGATTTCTTGCGAAGCAATTCCTTAACCATATAACTTCTGAGCCTCATAATAGGTATCGAGGCTTCCGATATCGAATCTGCCGGCACTCATGGGCCAGGCATGCATGGTGGTGTGCTCCACCATATAGTGCGCCAGATTGCCAGGCGCATCCTTCCCACACCCATTCTCTACAGAGTGGCGAACCAAATCAAGGTCCTTCTCGAGATA
Organism: uncultured Prevotella sp.; assembly: GCA_964539705.1. Taxonomy (GTDB): domain Bacteria; phylum Bacteroidota; class Bacteroidia; order Bacteroidales; family Bacteroidaceae; genus Prevotella. The sequence goes on from CAZIKA010000049.1 coordinate 4,053, forward strand.
GATATAGAAGGGAGGCACGGCCCAGTGACTCTTGGGCTGCTGAGGCTTCTCCTCCATGCCCAGCACTCGCATATTGTCATCGAGCTCCACCACTCCCGTGCGCTGGAGCTTCTCGATAGAGGGCTGCTCATGGCACATGATGCAAGAGGTGCCCTTCTCCTGGGCGAAATCAACGAACTCGCTAAAGCTAAAGAACAGAAGGTTGTCAGCCGCTACAACCAATAGGTCATCGTCGATGCTGAGCTTGTCCATCGCGAACAGCAGGTCGCAAACGGCTCCCAGGCGGGTGTCGTTGGTCTCTGTGCCATCATCCACGATGGTGATGGGCTTGGCGTAATGCTGCTCTACAGCCCAATCCTCAAAGATATGGGCAAACTTATGGTTGGTGATGATGATATGCTCATCGATCTCGGGAATCTGGTCGATATCATCGAGCATACGACCCAAAATGGTGTTCTCTCCAATTTTCAAAAGCGGCTTGGGGAAATTACGGGTTAGTTCACCCAATCGTGTGGCATAGCCTGCGGCTATCACTATGTTCTTCATATCTCTGTCTTTTTTGTGAATGAACGGGAAATAAATACCCTGCAAAGGTATGAATATTTTTTTTATTTGAATGAGATGGAAAATAATTATCGGCAAGAGACACTATCATTTAAGAAAAATTAAAGTCTTACGAGACGGATGTAAGCAGAAAATAAGTACCTTTGCAGTCAAACAAGTGACCGAGACAAGAGAAAAGACATGCAAGTAGTCTACGAGGACAACCATATTATCATAGTCAACAAGCAGAGTGGAGAGATAGTACAGGGTGACAAGACCGGCGACCGTCCCCTCTCTGAAATTGTCAAGGACTACATCAAAGAGAAATACCAGAAGCCAGGAGCCGTATTCCTCGGAGTGGTACACCGACTGGACCGCCCCGTGAGTGGACTTGTGGTCTTTGCACGCACGTCGAAAGCCCTCACCCGCCTGAATAAGATGTTTGCCGAGAAAGAGCAGGTACGGAAGACGTACTGGGCGATCGTTGAGAAGGGGCAAGGAGCAAGGTGTAAGGGGCAAGAGGATAGCTACGAGTGGCAGACCGCTGAACATTGGCTGGTGCGCAATGAGAAGCAAAACAAGAGTTATGCCTATCAAACAGAAAAGCCCAACTCAAAGAAGGCTATTCTGAAGTACAGGACACTGGCAAAAGGCGATAACTACAACTTATTAGAGGTGCAGCTGCTGACAGGTCGTCATCACCAGATACGCTGTCAACTGGCAGCGATGGGGTGTCCCATCAAGGGTGACCTAAAATACGGAGCCAAACGCTCCAATCCCGATGGCAGCATCTCGTTGCAGAGCCATCGCATAGCGTTTGTGCATCCCGTCAGCAAAGAGACCATCACTATTGAAGCCCCCGTGCCCAATGATCCGTTGTGGCAGGCGCTTTCTTCAATTCATAATTCACAATTAAGATGAAGAAACGTCTGAAATATATTGTCGTTGCAGCCGTAATCACGGTGATTGCCATTATGGCACTGCCGTTGCTTGTCTACGTGCCACCCATCCAAAACTGGTTGGTACAACAGGTGACGGAGATAGCATCGGAGAAGACGGGCTATGACATTACCATAGAGCACGTAGACCTGAGTTTCCCCCTCGATCTGGGTGTGGACGGCGTCACCGTGTCTCAGCAGGGCGACACGATAGCCGACATCCGCAGGGCGGTGGTTGGCGTGGGTATCATGCCGCTACTGAATGGCGACATTGCGGTAGACAAGTTGGAACTGCAGGAAGCACACATTAACACTCTGGATATAATTCCCGATGTGCAAGTAAAGGGCGGACTGGGGCTTTTCTCATTGAGTCCCAGTAAGATACAGCTAAGCAATAGTCACGTCAAACTTGGTGATGCCCTACTCTCGGAAGCCGACATCACCGTATTGCTTAACGATACCGCTGCCGTTGACACCACCGAGTCGGAGCCTTTACTCTGGCTTATTGATGTTAATAAAATCTCAATTCTCAAATCTCAATTCTCAATTCACATGCCTGGCGACTCCATGCTGATTGCAGTAGGAGCCCAACAGATGATTGCCAATAATGGACGTATCGACCTGGCAGCAGGCCACTATGGCATAGAGAAGTTCCAATGGCAACAGGGAACATTCGCGTTTGATATGCCATACGAGCCTCGCATGGAACCAGGACTGCTGGACTATTTCCATATCGACATGAGTAATATCAACTGGGATATTGACTCGCTGCTCTATGCCAGTCCGATAACGAAGATGAACGTGCGTCACGCAGCCATGAAAGATATCTGCGGACTGAACATCTCCGAGCTGAAAGGTGCTGTAGCACTCGATGACAAAAGCATCCAGCTGCTCGGTCTCACCCTACAGACACCCTTCACGAATATCTACACAAAGGCCAATGTGGACTTCAACGTAGCCGACTCCCTCAATCCCGGACAAATGGACATTACGCTGAACGCACAGTTGGGCAAGCAGGACATTGCCTGGTTCTATCAGGACAAGATGATTGACAAACTGCCCGAATGGCCGCTACAGCTAAAGGGAGAGACGAAAGGAAACCTGCAACACCTGCTGTTGGACATTCAGCAACTCACCTGGCCTACATTGCTAGAAGCCAATGCCCGTGGCACCATCGACAACATGCTGGACATGAACAATTTGAAAGCCGATGTGGACCTATATGCCAAGACCTATAACCTACAGCCCCTGCTCAGTGCTTTCGAAGTGCCTACGACAGACGTGAAGATACCATACGGACTGACCGTCGACGGCAACATCAAAGCTGACGGTCCACGCTATACCACCAGTCTGATGGCATACGAGGGGAAGGGAACTGCGAAACTGAGTGCCTACTTTGATGCCAAAATGATGAAATACGACGCTCAGGCCAACGTGACCAGCTTAGATCTGAGTCATTTCCTACCAACCTCTAACCTCTCACTTCTCACCTCTCACTTCTCGATAGATGGCAAAGGCACCGACTTCCTGCAGCCCAGCACATGGCTCAATGCCGATGTCAATGTAGACCATTTGGGCTACGACAAGAAGAACCTGGACGACATCAAACTGACGGTCAACGTGAAGAACCGTCACACGATGATTGACATGAGAAGCTGCAATGCTTATGCTGACGGTTCTCTTTGCATGGATGCCACACTCAAGAAGGAAGACAAGCATGACTGGATTCATTCAACGCTGTCGATGGAGATGAGTCATCTGGACCTCTATGCGCTGGGTATCACCCCAGACCCGCTGACCATCGGACTGGCAGGAGATTTCGAAGTGAACAGCAACATGGACGACAGTCATAAGTTAAGCGGACTCATCGACAACATCTCACTGCGTGACTCGATGAAGGTATATCGGCCGGAAAAGGTGGGCATACTGATGAATCTGAGGCCCGATACCACCTACCTGAGAGCGCAGAGCGGTTCGCTCATCATCAAACTGGATGCTAGCGGAGGCTATCAGCCATTGGCACAACAGCTATCGGAACTGGGCGACAGCGTCGTTTCGCAGTTCAACCGTCGCGTCATAGATCAGATGTCACTGAAAAAGATGTTGCCAAATGCCCGCCTGTACCTGAGTAGCGGACGCGACAATCCCATGTCCGACTTCCTAAAATCAGTTGCCAACACAGATTTTAAGGAGCTACTTGTCGACATCAACACGTCGCCCATCACCGGCGTCAACGGCAATGCCCATATCTTCAGCCTGAATGCCGACTCCACACGTATAGACACTATCTACGTCACTTTGACAGACAAGCCTAATCACGGGCTGACATTCCAAAGTCGCATAGCCAACAACAGGCGCAACCCGCAGTTTGTATTTACCTCTACAATAGACGGACTGATACAAGAGCATGGCATCAGTCTTGGCGTACGTTTCTATGATGACAAGAACCAGTTGGCCTTGCGACTGGGCTCGAAGGTGGAGATGGAGGATCATGGACTGCGCTTCCATCTGCTGCCCAAGAACCCCACCATCGGTTATCGCGTGTTTACACTGAATGACGACAACTTCCTGTTCCTGCAAAACAACCTGCGGCTACAAGCAAAAGTGAACCTACTGGCCGACGACGGCACGGGTGTGAGGGTATATTCAGAAGACCAAGACTCCACGATGTTGCAAGACCTCACCATCAGTTTGAACCGCTTTGACCTGGACAAGTTGACTTCCGCAATCCCCTATGTGCCGCATATCACAGGTATACTCGACGGCGACTACCACCTGATGATGGACGAGAAGAAACTGATATCCGTTGCTAGCGACATGCAGATCAAGGAGATGACCTACGAAGGATGTGCAATGGGTAACCTCAGCACGGAGTTCGTCTATATGCAGCGTGAAGACGACACCCACGCCGTAGAAGGAAGTCTGGCACAGAACGGACGCGAGGTGGGCACCTTCAGCGGCAACTACCGCAACAAGAAAGTGACCGGCGGACACGAAGAGATCGACGGCACGCTATCACTGATGCGTGCCCCGCTCAATCTGCTCAACGGTTTCATCCCCGACCAGATTATCGGTTTCGAAGGCTTTGCAGAAGGTGAGATGAGCGTAAAGGGCTCACTGAGCAAACCGATTGTCAACGGTGAAGTATTTCTTGAATCAGCCTACCTGCTCAGTCAGCCCTACGGCGTGAGAATGCGCTTCGACAACGACCCTGTACGCATCCAGCAATCGCAGTTGCTGCTTGAAAACTTCACCATGTATGGCTACAACGACAACCCACTGAACATGATGGGTAATATCGACTTCAGCGACCTAGATCACATGACGATGGACCTGAGAATGCGAGCCACCAATTACCAGTTGATCAACTCCAAACAGAATGCCAAGTCGATAGCCTACGGAAAGGGCTACGTGAACTTCTATGCCATCATGAACGGTCCTATGGACCACCTGAAGATGCGCGGCCGACTGGATGTACTGGGCACTACCGACCTGACCTACCTGCTACTCGACTCTCCACTATCGACCGATAACCAACTGGATGAGCTGGTGAAATTCACTGATTTCAACGATACCACGCAGACCATCGTACAACGGCCTGCACCAGGTGGACTGGATATGGACCTGCGCATCAACATCGACCCTGGCACCCACGTAAAATGTGGACTGAACCCCGACCTAAGCAATTACGTTGACCTGTTTGGCGGTGGGGAGTTACGCATGATTTATAACAATACCGACGACCTGCGACTCAACGGACGATACACGCTGAACAGCGGACAGATGAAATACTCACTGCCCGTCATTCCTCTAAAGACATTCAATATTCAGGACGGCAGCTATGTAGAATTTACGGGTAACGCGATGGAGCCAACCCTACACATCACTGCAACGGAAAGCACCAATGCCAATGTAGGACAGGAGGGTGAGCAGACACGTAGCGTAGCATTCAACTGCGGTGTGTCCATCACCGGTACGCTGAACAATATGGGACTGGAGTTTATCATTGAGGCACCTGAGGACTACACCATCAACAGTGAACTCAGCGCGATGTCGACAGAACAGCGCAGTAAGCTGGCAGTCACCATGCTAACTACAGGTATGTATCTGGCTGACGGTAATACAGGCGGTTTCTCCATGAACTCAGCCCTTAGTTCGTTCCTGGAGAGCGAGATCAATAATATCACCGGCAACGCCCTGAAGAGCGTGGACCTGAGTGTAGGCCTGAACAACACCACCGATGCCACCGGACAGTCGCATACCGACTATTCGTTTAAGTTTGCCAAGCGTTTCTGGAACAACCGTCTGAAGGTACAGATAGGTGGTAAGGTATCGTCTGGCAACGAAGCTACACAGCAGAACGGACAACAGCAGTCGTTCTTCGATAATGTATCAATGGAATACCGACTGAGTCCTACGTCTAACCAATACGTCAAGTTGTTCTACGATCAGAACTCTTACGACTGGCTCGAGGGCTACACAAGCAAATACGGTGGCGGCTATATCTGGAAGAAGAAACTGCAGACACTCAGTGAACTCATCAAGCCTACCCCCACATCGGCAATTGGCATGAACAGTATGCGCAGGATGTCGAATGACTCCATCCGTCGCCAAGGAAACGACTCCACAAAGACCATAACAAGATGAACATCCATAGGCTATACATATTACCATTGTTTCTGTTGCTGCTGGCATCGTGTTCCACCACGAAGCTGGTACCCGATGACGACCAGTTGTTCATTGGTCTGACAAAAATAGACTATAAGAACTACGTTGATGATGACAACTTCATCGCTACGCAAGAAGAGGTGGAGGCAGCACTGGCGACGGCTCCCAATGGTGCCCTCTTCGGCAGTAGCTACTATCGCACGCCTATCCAATACAGACTGTGGATATGGAACTATGCTTACGGCTCTCACGGCAGATTCAAACAGTGGCTCAACAGATCGTTTGGTAAGGCACCAGTGCTGATGAGTCAGGTAAACCCCGCCCTTCGTGCCTCGGTAGCCCAGTCGGTTCTCAGAAAGAACGGCTATCTGCACGGTAGCGTCAGCTTCGAAGAGAAGCCGCAACGCAACCCGAAGAAGATGAAGATAGGCTATACGGTGACCCTCGATACGCTGTTTACCATCGACACGCTAACCTACGTGAATTTCCCCCCGCAGATGCAGGCGCTCATCGACTCCACACAGGCTGATGCACAGGCAGGCAAAGGTTCCCCCTTCAATGTTGCCACACTTGATGGCGAGCGTAGCCGCCTTAGTCAGCTGTTCCGTAATAATGGCTACTATTACTACCAGCCAGGCTATGCCAGTTATCTGGCCGACACCTTTGATGTGCGCAATCGTGCGAAGATGCGCCTGCAGTTGGCCGACTCATTACCCGAGCAAGCCCTACGCCCCTGGTATGTAGGCAATATCAGGATGCAGTTGCGTGAGAGTTCACGTCAGCAGTTGACCGACAGCATCGGACGTCGCTTCCTGAAGATTTTCTATGGTACAGGGAAGAAACACGCGCCCATCAGTCCGCGTGTGATTCTGCGCGACCTAAAGTTGCGTCCCCGCCAACTGTTCAGTTACAGTGACTATACAGAGTCCATGCAGAAAATCAACGGCACGGGGGTATTCTCGTCAGTAGACCTACAGTTTACGCCTCGCGACCGCGACACACTGGACCTCACCCTCAACTGCACGTTCGACAAGCCATGGGATGTATATGTCGAGACAAACTTCGTGAACCGCACCATCGGGCGTATGGGACCGGAGTTAAAATTGGGTTTTACCCGCAGAAACCTATTCCGCGGCGGCGAGAAACTGGACGTCAACCTGCACGGATCGTATGAGTGGCAGACCAGTTCACAGGAGTCAAACATGAGCACCTATCAATATGGTGCCGATGCTTCGCTAGAGTTCCCACGCATCTTGCTGCCATTCGTCAGCGATCGTCCGAAGCGCAACAAGAACGGACGCGTGAAACGCCCACGTCAGTTCTACGCTACTCCTTGGACTATTGCCAAGATTTCTACCGACATCATCAGACGCCCCGACTATTACAAGATGCACATCGTCAGCGGTGAGTGGACATATCGTTGGCAACCCAGCGAGAATTCGCGTCATGAGTTCTCGCCCATCACACTGAAATATCAGTTTATCAACACCCGCACCAGCCAGTTTGACGAGTTGCTGCGACAGAATCCCTACCTGATGACCTCGATGGACGACTATTTCGTGCCTAAGATGCGTTATACCTACACCTATGAGGAATCACCAAAACGTACCCGTTTCCCTCTGCGTTGGGAGATTTCCCTTGAGGAATCGGGTAATGCGATGGCTCTCTACGATGTGCTGGTACAAGGTAACGGATGGAATCAGAAAGAAAAGCAATTTTTTAAGAATCCCTACTCGCAGTATGTAAAGATAGAAACTGACCTTACTAAGACTTGGGCTCTTGACTCTAAGTCACAACTGGTAGGCCACATCAACGCGGGAGTCATGTGGAGTTACGGCAACTCCACTGAGGCTCCCTTCAGTGAGCGCTTCTATATAGGTGGTGCCAACAGCATCCGTGCCTTCACCGTGCGTAGCATCGGTCCTGGTGCCTATCCCTCGATGGGCGGTTCCAGCAACAAACAGATGTCGTACCTGCTGCAAAACGGTGACTCAAAACTGACCATGAACCTGGAATACCGCCATCAGTTGTTTGGCAGTCTCTACGGAGCCATTTTCCTTGACGCAGGTAATATCTGGAGTAACAGCGACTACACCATCACTAGCGATGATGCCAGCGATCAAGATTTCGTTAACAAATGGAACAACGACGTCTCGGACATGAAATTCAAGTTCAGCAACCTGCTCAACCACCTGGCAACAGGCACAGGTCTGGGATTACGCTATGACATGGACTTCCTCGTGATCCGTGTGGACTGGGGCTTCGGTCTGCACCTTCCCTACGACACCGGCAAGTCAGGCTACTTCAACATACCCCGTTTCAAAGACATGCACTCGCTGCATTTAGCCATAGGCTATCCTTTCTAATGTTAATTTATGTAGAGCATTCGTAAATTCTCAATTCGCGATTCTCAATTCTCAATTATAATTCGTATCTTTGCCGCGAAATAGGAACTTTTAAATATACAACAAAATGAAACCAACCCTTTTTCTTCTTGCAGCAGGAATGGGCAGCCGTTATGGCGGTCTGAAGCAGCTCGACGGTCTGGGCCCCAACGGCGAGACCATCATGGACTATAGTATTTATGATGCCATCCAGGCTGGATTCGGCAAAATCGTATGGGTTATCCGTAAGGATTTCGAGGAGCAGTTCCGCACTCAGATTCTTTCGAAATACCAGGGTCAGGTACCCTGTGAGCTCTGTTTCCAGGCGCTCGATGCACTGCCCGAAGGCTTCAAGGTGCCCGAAGGTCGCGTAAAGCCCTGGGGAACGAACCACGCCGTGCTGATGGGTAAGGACGTCATTAAGGAGCCGTTCTGTGTCATCAACTGTGACGACTTCTACGGACGCGATGCCTTCATGCAGATTGGTAAGTACTTGAGCAACCTGCCCGAGGGCGCTAAGAACCAGTATGCAATGGTGGGCTTCCGCGTGAGCAACACCCTTTCTGAGAACGGTACTGTAGCTCGTGGCGTATGCGCCTACAACGAGAAGCGTCATCTGACCGATGTCGTAGAGCGCACAGAGATTGTTCGCTGTGCAGAGGATGGTTCAAAGGCAGGCGAGGCAGATCAGCCTATCCGCTTCAAGGACGAGAACGGCAAATGGGAGGCTCTGGGCGAAAACGTGCCCGTATCCATGAATATGTGGGGCTTCACTCCTGATTACTTCGAGTATAGCGAGGCTTACTTCAAGGAGTTCCTCAGTGATCCGAAGAACATGGAGAACCTGAAGGCCGAGTTCTTCATCCCTCTGATGGTCAACAAGCTCATCAACGATGGCACTGCCACCTGCGAGGTGCTCGATACCACCAGCGTATGGTTTGGTGTGACCTATGCCGCTGACCGCGATGCTACCGTAGCTCGTATCAAGAAGTTGGTTGACGAGGGTGTTTATCCCAACAAACTGTTTTAAATGCTTGACAACATTATAAGCGAACAAGCGTGCGAGCAACTTCGCACGCTTGTTTCTCATGCAGACACTATCCTTTGTATTTGTCATCGCAGTCCTGACGGCGATGCCATTGGCGCATGCCTTGGATGGGCAGAGTGTCTGCGTATGATGGGTAAGGAGGCTCAGGTCATCATTCCCGACCAGCAGCCTGACTTCCTACAATGGCTTCCCAACACCGAGAAGATTATCCGTTACGACAAGCACAAGGAAGGTTGCGACTGGACCATTCAGCACGCTGACCTCATCTTCTGTTTAGATTTCAATACAGAAAGTCGTACGGGCGAGATGAGCCATGCTTTGTGTGCATCGCCAGCTAAGAAAGTGCTCATCGACCATCATCTCGACCCCGATGTTGATACCACGCTCACCATCTCCCGTCCCGAAGCCTCATCAACCTGTGAGTTGGTGTTCCGCTTGGCTTGGCAGCTAGGGCTCTTTGCTGATGCCACCAAGCATTTCGCCGTACCCGTCTATTGCGGTATGATGACTGATACCGGCGGCTTTACGTTCAACAGCAACGACCCTGATATTTTCTTTATCATCGGTCAGTTGCTTACCAAGCATATCAACAAAGACAAGATCTACCGCAACGTCTATCATAATTATTCCGAGAACCGCATCCGCATGATGGGCTACGTATTATACGAGAAGCTCGTCTACGATGCCCAGCGCCAAGCGGCCTATTTCACCCTGAGCCGTGAAGACCTGAAACGTTTTCATTTTATCAAGGGCGATGCCGAGGGATTGGTAAACATCCCTCAGCAGATCAAGGGATTGAAAGTTAGCATCTCGCTACGTGAAGACACCGAGAAGGAAAACCTGATATGGGTCAGCCTGCGTTCAGTCGATGATTTCCCCTGCAACGAGATGGCAGCCCAGTTCTTCAACGGTGGCGGACATCTGAATGCCTCGGGCGGCAAACTGGAATGTTCACTCGATGAAGCCGTCAAAATCACAGAGAAGGCTATTGCGGCTTTCTGTTCATGAGAAAATAGTTATTAACGAGATAAAAGAAATGTCACAGAAAATCATTTGGATTCTACTTGGCAGTATCATGCTGCTCACATCGTGCAACAACTACGAGACCTATGGTGAGAAAAAAGACAAAGAGCGCGCTGCCATCAGAAGTTTCATTGCCCAACAGGGTATCAACGTCATCTCTGAGAGCGCCTTCCAAGCCAATGGCAACGTCACCGATACCGCCAACAACGAGTTCGTCTATCTGGAAAACGATGGCGTCTATATGCAGATTGTACACAAAGGTTATGGAAAGCCCCTGCAGAACAAAGAACGTGCCACCCTTCTCATGCGTTTCTTCGAGATGTGCATCATGGACTCTACTGCCATCTACAACGACATGGATCCTTATGACCCCGACTACATGGTGGTACAGCGTACGGGCAACAACTACGAGGCCTATTACCTTACCAACAGTCTGATGTATTCCACCTATGGTACCCAGTCGGTGCCCACAGGTCTCATTGCTCCTCTTCAGTACATCAATGTTGGACGCGAAACCGACGAAACGGGTCATATTGCTGAAGTCCGACTCATTGTGCCCCACACCAAGGGTCATACAATAGCATCCAGCTATGTCTATCCCTATTATTATGAGATCAGCTTTCAGCGTACCTTTGATATTACCGAATAATAAAAAATAATACATTATGACACTGATTAAATCCATATCAGGCATCCGCGGAACTATTGGCGGACACACGGGTGACACGCTCAACCCACTGGATATCGTAAAATTCACGACAGCATACGCTAAGTTCATCAACGGCAAGAAGATTGTCGTAGGTCGCGACGGCCGCATCTCCGGCCCTATGGTTCGCGACGTGGTTTGCGGCACTCTTGTAGGCATGGGCTACGAGGTCATCGACATCGGTCTGGCTACCACACCTACTACCGAGTTGGCCGTTCGCTGGCATAAGGCCGATGGTGGTATCATCATCACCGCTAGTCATAACCCCACACAGTGGAACGCCCTGAAACTGCTCAACAGCGAGGGTGAGTTCCTTACTGCTGCTGATGGCGCAGAGGTGCTGGCTATTGCCGAGAAGGAAGACTTTGAGTATGCTCCCGTTGAGAAGCTGGGTCGCGTTATCAAGGACGACACCATGAACCAGCAGCACATCCAGTCGGTGCTCGATCTGCGTCTGGTTGACGTAGATGCTATCAAGGCTCGCAAGTTCCGTGTCTGCGCCGACACTATCAACTCTGTTGGTGGCATCATCCTGCCCGACCTCTTTAAGGCGCTGGGCGTTGACTTCGAGATTCTGAATAGCGAATGTACTGGTCAGTTTGCCCACAACCCCGAGCCTCTGGAGAAAAACCTGCAGGGCATCATGGATAAGATGCGTCAGGGCGGTTTTGACTTAGGTATTGTTGTTGACCCCGATGTAGACCGTTTAGCCTTTATCTGCGAGGACGGCAAGATGTTTGGCGAGGAGTACACCCTGGTCAGCGTAGCAGATTATATCCTGTCTCACGACAAGGGCAATACCGTCAGCAACCTCTCTTCTACCCGTGCTCTGCGCGATGTTACAGAGAAGCATGGTGGCAAATACACCGCTGCTGCTGTAGGCGAGGTCAACGTGACCACGAAGATGAAGGAAGTAGGTGCCGTGATTGGTGGCGAAGGCAATGGCGGAGTCATCTATCCTGAGAGCCACTACGGTCGCGATGCCCTCGTAGGTATCGGTCTGTTCCTCAGCAGCCTGGCTCAGAAAGGCATGAAGGCCAGCGAATTAAGAAAAACCTTCCCCGACTATCAGATTGCCAAGAATCGTATCGACCTCACCCCAGAGACCGATGTCGACGCTATCCTCGTAAAGGTCAAGGATATGTTCGCCGCTGATCCTGAGGCCACCGTCAACGATATCGACGGCGTGAAGATTGA
>CAZIKA010000050.1:0-16199 GCA_964539705.1 uncultured Prevotella sp.
CTTCCTTGATCCAGCCCTTTGAGGGTGAGCGGCGCTTGAACTCGGCGATGATGCCTGAGTCGGAAACCGTCAGGGCCTGCGACATCGAGGCCACGGAGAAGTCGAGCAACGGCTCTACACGACGGTGAATCTCCTGTTCGCTGAGCTCTGCCTTAAAGCGCTCTACTTCTATGCGTTTGTGGGCTACTATTTCTTGTAGGATATCTTGCATAATAATCGTTATTCCGTTATAACGTTATATCGTTATCACGAGTTTAACTCAACGAACTTCTTGAAGGTGCGGAGGGCGGCGCCACTGTCGATAGATTCGCGGGCGATGGCGATGCACTCCTCAATGCTCTTCTGGCCACGCTCGAGCACCTGGATGCCGAAGGCGGCGTTGGCCAGGACGATGTTCTTCTGGGCGGGGAGGGCGCGGTTCTCGAGGACGGAGTCGAAGATCTGGGCGGCCTCTTCCTCGGTGGCGCCGCCTACCAACTCCTCGGGCTTGGCAATCTCGAAACCGAGGTCCTGGGGCTTGAAGATGCGCTCGTAGTTCTTGGTGGTCACCTTGAAGTCGCCGGTCAGCGAAATCTCGTCGTAGCCATCGATGGAGTTGACGATGCCGTAGTCGATGCCGATCTTCTGGTAGACCTGCTGGTAGAGGCGCATCTGGTCGAGGTTGGCCACGCCGAGCAGCTGGCACTGGGGTTGGCTGGGGTTGACGAGCGGGCCGAGGAGGTTGAAGATGGTGGGGAACTGCAGGGCCTTGCGGATGGGGCCGACGAACTTCATGGCCTTGGCGAAGAGCTGGGCGTGGAGGTAGACGATGCCGGCCTCATCGAGCGAGCGGTTGAGGCGGTCGATGTCGTCGGTGAACTTGATGCCATGGTGCTGGATGACGTTCGAGGCGCCCGAGACGGAGGTGGCGGCGTAGTTGCCGTGCTTGGCCACCTTGTAGCCGGCGCCGGCGATGACGAAGCAGCTTGTCGTCGAAATATTAAAAGTGTTCTTGCGGTCGCCGCCGGTGCCGACGACGTCGATGTAGCGGTCGGCATTGAGCAGGGCGGGCACGCCGGTCTCGAGGATGCCGTCGCGGAAGCCGAGCAGCTCGTCGACGGTGACGCCGCGCATCTGCAGGGCGGTGAGCAGGGCGGTGATCTGCTCCGTGGGATACTCGCTCTGGGTGATGCCGACGAGAATGTTCTTCATTTCTTCACGGGAGAGTTCCTCGTGGTTCAGCATCCTGTTCAGGATGTCTTTCATTGTCTGTGCCATATATCTTTTTGTTTTAATTTTGTTACTTTTATCTCTCGCGGGCGGCCCGCAAGCGTCAAAATCTGCCTTTTCTCTCTCGCGGGCGGCCCGCAGATTACAAAAACATCCAGTTCTGGAGCATTTTCCTGCCTTCTGGGGTCAGCACGCTCTCGGGGTGGAACTGAATGCCTCGCACGTTGAGCTCTCTGTGTCTCAGGGCCATGATCTGCCCCTCGTCGGAGACCGCCGTGACCTCGAGGCACTCCGGCAGACCCTCGCGCGAGACCACCCAAGAGTGATAGCGCCCTACGGTGAAATCCTTCGGGATGCCGGAGAACAGCGGGTCGTCATCCGTGAGGTGGCAGGGCGTGGCCACGCCGTGGAACACGTCGGAGAGGTTCTCCAGCCGTCCGCCGAAGGCCTCGCCGATGGCCTGGTGGCCGAGGCAGACGCCCAGGATGGGCTTGCGGCCGGCGTACGTCCTGATGACATCGAGCAACAGGCCTGCCTCGGAGGGAATGCCTGGGCCGGGCGAGAGGATGATCTTGCTGAACGCCTCCAACTGGCTTAACTCGAACTGGTCGTTGCGGTAGACGGTGACTTCCGCGCCCAGTTCCTTGACCAAATGACTCAGATTGTATGTAAACGAGTCGTAATTATCGATGATGACTATCTTCATAATTGTCTTAAATCCGTTTAATCCGTGAAATCTGTGGTCTCTTACATCTTCTCTGCCATGAGTATGGCGCGACGCAGTGCGCCGAGCTTGTTGTTCACTTCCTGCAGCTCGTACTCCTCGTTGCTCTTGGCCACGATGCCGCCGCCCGCCTGGAACCATAGCTCGCCGTTGCGCGAGACGAAGGTGCGGATGGTGATGGCCTGGTTCAACGAACCGTCGAGCCCAATGTAGCCGATGCAACCACCGTAGGCGCCACGGTTGTGCGGCTCGTACTCAGAGATCAGCTGCATGGCGCGCACCTTCGGAGCGCCTGAGAGCGTGCCGGCAGGGAAGGTGTCGATGAAGGCCTTGATGGGATCGGCGCCCGCGTCGAGTTCGCCGCTGACCCTCGATACGAGGTGAATCACGTGCGAGTAGTACTGCAAATCCTTGTAGAAGTCCACCTTCACGCCGTGGCAGTTCCTCGAAAGGTCGTTGCGGGCCAGGTCCACCAGCATCACGTGCTCGGCATTCTCCTTGGGATCGTTCCTCAGATATTCTGCTCCCTTGCGGTCGGCCTCGGCGTCGCCCGTGCGCTTGGTGGTGCCTGCGATGGGATCGATATAGGCACGGAACTTAGCCACTGTGCCCGACGGTTTTCCGTCGGGTGTGACGGCCTCAATCCGGCAGTGCGTCTCAGGCGACGAACCGAAGATGCGGAAGCCGCCGAAGTCGAAGTAGAACAGATACGGACTCGGGTTGATGCTCCTCAGCGCCCGATAGAGCTTGAAGTCGTCGCCCTCGTACTTCTGGATGAACCGCCTCGACAGCACAATCTGGAACACGTCGCCGCGCAGACAGTGCTTGATGCCCTTGCGGATGTTTGCCTTGTGCTCCTCGTCGCTCAGCGGACTGGTCGTCTCGCCAACAGGATGGAAGTCGTAAGCCTTTACGTTGGCCTTGTTCATGGCGCGCATCACCTCGTCGAGCTTTGCTTCGCCGTCGAGCGACACGATCTTCAGCGTGTTATTAAAGTGGTCGAACACAATCACCACCTTATATAATATATATAGCAGGTCGGGCGCATCGTTCTTCGCCTGCGTCTCGTCCTTCACCGCGATGTCCTCGAAGTAGCGCACGGCGTTGAAGCTCGTGTAGCCGAACAGCCCGCACGTCTTCGCGTCGTCGCCCGTCACCTCGATGTGGTCGATTAGCTGGTGGATGGCCTTGTCCGAACGGTACTCCTTGTTCACCTCGTGCTGGAACGTCGTGCCGTCGGGATAAGTGACGGTCGCCATGCCGTGACCAATCGCCACGCTGGCCATAGGCTCGATGCCGATAAACGAGCGCGAGTTGTCCTTCTCGTGATAGTCCGAGCTCTCCATCAGCGCACTCTGTGGATAGAGGTCGCGCAGTCGCATATACACGCCGACAGGTGTATACAAATCCGCGAGGATTGTCTTACTGGTTGTTTGATATTGATAGGTATTCATAAATTTCAAACTTCAAATTTCAAACTTCAAATTTCAAAAATTTCCGTATTCCTTCGCCATCGCCTTGTTCTTCAGATAGGTCTCCACGTCCTTGTCGCCTCGTCCGCTGACGGTGAGCACCACCACATCGTCCTTCTTGAACTGTAGCTTCTTCAGTGCTGCAATGGCATGGGCACTCTCAATAGCGGGAATGATGCCCTCCATGCGCGTCAGCTCGTATCCGCCGTAGATGGCCTCGTCGTCGTTGATACTCAGCACCTGCGTGCGACCCTTCTTCGCCATGTTGCAATGCATTGGACCCACACCCGGATAGTCCAGTCCGGCCGAGATGGTAAAGGCTTCCTGTATTTGTCCGTCTTCATTCTGCATCACCAGCATCTTTGCACCGTGCAGGATGCCCGTAGTACCTTTGTGAATGGTGGCAGCCGTATAGTCCGTCTCCCAACCGTGTCCACCAGCCTCCGCCAGCACAATCTTCACGCGTTCATCATCCATATAGTGGAAGATGGTACCAGCCGCATTCGATCCACCACCAATACAAGCAATCAAATAGTCGGGATAGTCGCGCCCGATCTTCTCTTCCAACTGCCATTTGATCTCCTCAGAGATGACGCTCTGCATACGTGCCACGAGGTCGGGGTAGGGGTGAGGACCCATTGTCGAACCCACGATATAGAAAGTGTCTGAAGGATGGCAGCACCAGTCGCGGATGGCTTCAGAGCAAGCATCACTCAGCGTCATGTTGCCTGTGCGGACTGGATGCACCTCGGCACCAAGCATCTTCATGCGCTCCACGTTGGTATGCTGACGCTCCACATCGGTAGCCCCCATGAACACCTCGCACTTCATATTCATCAGCGCGCACACCGTAGCCGTCGCTACGCCGTGCTGTCCGGCACCAGTCTCCGCGATAATCCTTGTCTTCCCCATCTTCTTGGCGAGCAGAATCTGTCCGATGGTGTTGTTGATCTTGTGGGCTCCCGTGTGATTCAGGTCCTCACGCTTCAGATACAGCTGGCAGCCGTACTGTTCACTCATACGCTTAGCGTAGTACAGAGGACTGGGCCGTCCCACATAATCCTTCAATAGTGCATGATACTCCTGCTTGAACTCCTCGCTTTCGATAATCGGCAGATACGCGTCCTGCAAGTCCTTCACACACTTGTAAAGAATCTCAGGGACGTAAGCACCGCCAAACTCTCCATAGAAACCGTTTTTGTCTACTTGGTAATTCATATTGTCAACTCTTAACTTTTATTCCTTAATTCTTCATTAAACTTTGAGAGGCCCATCGTAAGAACGATAGGCCTCTCAATATATATCCTTAGCATGAACTATAGGTATGCGGCAATCTTCTCACGACTATCTTAATCTTGAGTTGCGCCACCACCAATAGTTGTTTGCTATTATTGTCATCTTGTTGCTGTTTTTATAATTCGGCAGCAAAAGTAGATATTTTCTTTCAAACTGCCAAATATTTCGTAAATTATTTTACAATTACTTGTTGTTTTTATGGCTTTTACTTACCAATCATCGTTCTCGTTACCTACGATACCGTTCTTGATGGCCTCTTCCACTTTGTCCATAATGGCGTTAGAGTAGGCGTGAGTCATCACCAGAGCCTTTGAGCAGGTGCGCTTCTTATTGTCCTTGGGTACGAAGGGATAGTGCTTGGCAATCTCCCACTGTTCATCGTAGAGGCGATGATCGGTTTTGTCGTCCTTCAGACGCTTACCGTCGCTGTAGATGTTCTGGTTCTTGTTGGTGTTTTTGGTGTTATCCGCCAGTCCGCCTAACCATCCGGCATCCTCGGCTTTAAGAATGTCGTAGTTCTGAACAGTGTAAGTAACACGTACGCGACCTTCCTTGATATCAATCTTAATAACAGGTGTGATGCTCACCACATAGCGGTTGAGCGTACCGGTATGGTCGGCAATAGCGTCAATGGTCGACGAGATAATGATGCATCCAGCATCTTTGTCATTCAGCGTGATAGCCTGTTTGTCCTTAAAGGTAGCAGTCGCCCAGTAGTTTAGGGCTACATAAAGTTGCTGTTTTGTCTTGCCAGGAGCCTCGATCACCTGCTGATAAGTCAGCGACTGGTTCTTGTCGAGTGTTAAACCACTTGCCAGATTGGCGGCAGCATCGAGCCACTTGTCACCATATTTCTCCTTGGCATATTTCTCTAAGTCTGCCGCTTTCATAATCTGTGCCTGAGCACTTATAGCGCTGCATGTAAGGATGGCAGTTAAGATCCAATTGAAAATACTCTTCATCTTTCTCGCTTTTTAGTTTAGTCAGATACGGTGCAAAGATACAAACTTTCTGGATAATATGGAAAGAAAAGGTAAAAAATTTGCAAAATTGTCATCGTCAGTACCAAACAAGGATGAAGGAGTAGTGGTAAGGCTGATTGCCGTCGATTGTATATTGAGGTAACGTACGCTGTCCCCAAGTATCGATACCACCCACGCCGTGGACATTCAGGTCGACATTCAGATTGACGAAGCGTCCACGCTGTATTTCATGGGGATGCTTTGCGGATTCCAAGTCTTCCTCGCCATAGTCCCAAGCACGGATGCAGAGGGGCTGATCGCCGCTAACGTGTAACCCCTTCTTTCTACTCCAGATTTCGAACCATCTGACATCCGTACGACAGCCGTTGTCCTGCGGATGGATATATTCCGTCTCGAATTCAGAGAGCGGCATATCATAGTACCCCAGTTTGGCGCTACGCTTGCGGTCGGGATAGTTCTCCCAAGGGCCGCGACCATAATACTGGATATTGGTAAACTCTGCAGGAATACGCATACGCATACCAAACTTAGGAATAAGCGGGATGTTTTTTGCTGTGGGCTTATAGTCGGCCTCAACCTTTACCTCGCCCTTTTCAAAGAATTCGTAAGTCAGGGTATAGCCGGCCCCAACAGGGAGAGCGCAGTCGACGGTGACGGAGACCGAATGGGCATTTTTGCTCGTCTTGATAGAGCGGACGGTACGCTGAGCGGCAGCATCGCGCCATACAGCGAGACGCTCTGCGAAGTGTGCAGCGTGCTGGTTGTCGTTCTCGGGCTTCCAGAAGTAGGGTTCCAGTGGCCCTTTAAGCATCTCTTCACCATCTATAGTCCAACTGGCGAGGACGCCAGTCTTGTCAATCGTGATGATGTTGTTATCGGTGCTGACGATGATGCCGTTAGGGGTTTCTTTCAGTGTTGGTGCAATGCCGTCATGAACCCTCACGCTTTTGGACTCCTTAGATAACGGGAACTGTTCTGTGGCCACAGCAAAGCCTCTCTTTGCCCAAGGCTTATCTTCTTTCAGACAAGCTGACACGTTCAAGACAATAGGTACAGGCCAATGTTCGCAAACGAGGGTGTCGTAGGTGATGTCGTACTCGCTGGGATCAGTGAAGCTGTCGTGGTTGATGATGCGGATAGTGCCGTCGGCCTCGCGAACGAACTGCAGGGGCTGGTACACGTACTTTACCTCATAGTAATGCGGATGGGGTGTGCGGTCTGGAGCGATAAGACCGTTGATGCAGAATGCTCCGTCATTGGGCTTATCGCCGAAGTCGCCACCGTAAAGGTAATCACCTCCTTCGAAGGGGTTGGGGGAGGCCAATCCCTGATCCACCCAGTCCCAGATGGCTGCGCCACAGATGCTGGAGTCGGCATAGATCACGTCCCAGTACTCTTGGAAGTTGCCCATGGAGTTACCCATGGCATGAGCATATTCACGCATCATGAAGGGACGGTCGGTCACTTTCTTAGCGCCCTCACGCAGACGGTCGGGCGACAGATAGCCGTCGTCGTAGATATCTGAGTAACGGCGGTCGGTATCACAGAAAGGCAATGCGATAGTGTCAAGGGCTACGGCGGCATCGCGCATCGCCTTAAGGTTAGGACCTACCCCGCCCTCATTGCCCATGCTCCAGAAGATGACGCAGGGGTGGTTCTTGTCGCGCTGCACAAGACTGACGGCACGATCCACGTGGGCATCCTTCCATTCAGGGTCTTCACCCATCACCTTGTTAGCATAGCCATAGCCGTGCGATTCCTGATTGGCCTCGTCCATCACATAGATGCCCCAGCGGTCGCAGAGCTCGTAGAGATATTCGCGGTCGGGATAGTGCGAGGTGCGCAGGAAATTGATGTTGGCCTGCTTCATCAGCGTGATGTCCTTTTCGTAGGTGGCATCATCCACGTAGCGACCTGTTACAGGATGGTGGTCGTGACGGTTCACACCACGCAACTTCACGTTTTTGCCGTTGATCTTGAAGACCTCGCCCACACACTCCACACGCTTCACGCCGAAGTGATTCTCGAAGTGCTCATCACCCAGTTTGACGCAGAACGGATAGAGGTTGGGCTTCTCGGCCGACCAGAGCTTAGGATTATCTATCTGGTACGTCAGACGAACGCGCGTGGTATCGTTTGAATTAAGAGTTGAAGATTGAGATTTGAGAGTTTTTCCTTCGATGTAGAAGGCTACGCTCACGTTCTTCGCTTTCTTCTTACCAGTATTGCAGATGGCGATGTCGGCTGAAATTTCAGCCTTAGTAAAGTCCTTATTAGGGATGGCCTCCACCTTATAGTCGGCGATATGCACCAAGGGTCGCACCCATAGTTGCACCTCGCGGAAGATGCCTGAGAGGCGCCACATATCCTGACACTCCAGATAGCTTCCGTCGCTCCAGCGATAGACCTCGACAGCGAGCTTGTTGCGGCCCTCGCGAAGATATTTCGTCACATCAAACTCAGCGGGCGACATCGAGTTCTGACTATAGCCCACCTTCTGACCGTTCACCCAGACATACATCGCAGAATGGACGCCACCAAAGTGCAGAATCAGGTTCTTCGAGAGCATCTCCTTCGTCACATTGATGAACGTCACATACGAGCCCACGGGGTTGCGATGGTCGTAGGCATACCAGTCCTTTGCGGGTTCTCCCGTCACGCTGGGGCGGTCGCGATGGAACGGATACTGCATGTTGACGTAGATGGGCTTTCCAAAGCCCTGCAGCTGCCAGTTGCCAGGCACCTTGATGTTATCCCACCCGCTCACGTCATAGTCCTCGCGATAGAAATCGGCAGGGCGCGAGTCGGGGTCTTTGCTCCAATGAAACTTCCATTGTCCGTCGAGACTCACAATCTCCTTGCATTCCTTCCATCTCGAAGGCAGTTGCAATGTGGCGTGATACGGCAGTTTGTTGATACCAAGGACATGTGGATTCTCCCAATCGTGGATTTGAGCTTGAGCAGTCATCGCTAGCATCATCCCCCAAACCATCAGTTTTCTCATCTTACCTATCATTTGTTACTTATCACTTCTATATCACTATAGCCCATGCGCTCTCCTTGTGCCAAACGGAGACCTTCTACACGGATCACTTTGGCATGGGTAGGCTTACAGCGTACGGTCTGCCAGATGGGATTATTCACGATATTTGAGAATTCGCCTTCGCCTAGCGTCTCCCACGTTTTCCAATCAGTGGTGGCAGAGATGCGGTAGTGGATAATAAGTCCTTCCTTTGAATCCTGTGGCGGCAGATAACGGAAACCCGTCACAGTTGTCTCATCGTTAAGGGTGACGAACATCATTTTGTCGGCACCGAAGAAGATATAGTAATCCGAAGCATGCTTCTCGCCAGCATCGGGCGTGTCCTGAGTGATGTCTGGAGCCAAATAGACGGACGTGCGCTTGATGATGGGATCGCACTTTGAGTCAAGAATGGTGAATCGCAGACGGGTCGCTATCACCTTAGGGAAGCAAATGATACGTCGATGACCGATGGTCGTCAGACCGTCACCATTATCAACGAGTTCGTCTTTGAGAGACACCCATTTCCCATCCACCTCAGCCTCTAATGAGAACTTCTTCACACGCTGTCCGTAGCGGATGTTCTCCTCAGCCACGAAGCGGTTGAACGTTACTGGCTTCTTAAATGTGATGGTGGTTTCATTTCCTTGCTTCTTGACCTTCGCCTTCTTCGCCAAGTCGGTCTTGAACACCTCGTCAATCATCTTCTTAAAGGCGATGCCGCGCAGCGAGTCCGTGGGATGGATGCGTCCGTTGGGCGCGATGGGGAAGTTGAGCAGCAGACACGAGTTGCGGCCCACCGATTTATAATAGGTGTCCATCAGTTTCGACAGACTCTTCACGTTCTCGTTCTCCGTCTCGTGGTAAAACCACCCCGGACGGATGCTGGTATTGGTCTCGCCCGGACACCACACGTTACCGTCTTCCACACCGTAGTGCAGCATATGATAAGGAACATCGCCCTCTTTGTTTAATAAGCTCCAGTTCGTCTCACCAATATTACCAGCCTCGGTACCTACCCAGCGCAGGTCACCGCGGTCGCTGCCGTCGTTCCATATCAGACATTTGGGCTGCAGTTCACGAATCATCCTGTAGGCCTCGGGCCACTCATAATAGGTGGTGCGGTCTATCTTGCGTACTTCGTTGGCACCGCCATACCAGCCGTCGCCACCGTTCGCACCGTCGAACCACACCTCGAACATATCGCCATACTCCGTCAGTAATTCACGCAGCTGGTTGCGGAAGTACGTCACGTAGGCTGGCTTGCCATATTCCGGATGGTTTCTGTCCCAAGGCGAGAGATAGACAGCATATTCCAGTCCTTCCTCCTTACAGGCTTCAGCCAGTTCGCGCACCACGTCGCCCTTACCATTCTTCCACGGCGAGTTCTTCACCGAATACTCCGTATATTTAGAAGGCCACATGCAGAAACCACAGTGATGCTTAGCGGTGAAGATGATGCCCTTCATGCCTGCCTGTTTGCACACACGTGCCCATTGTCGGCAATCCAGATTACTGGGATTGAACAACTTCGGGTCTTCATTGCCAAAGCCCCATTCCTGATCGGTGTAGGTGTTCAGCGAGTAGTGGATAAAGGCGTACATCTCCATGTCCTGCCAGCGCAACTGGTTCTCGGTTGGCACAGGGCCACAAGGAATATGATTCTGTGCACTTGTCGCCAGAATCATACCGTTAAGGATCATGGTAAAAAAGAGTTTTCTCATATTAATATCGATATTGTTTTTGCAAAGTAACATAAAAAAATGATACAATCAAAACTAAATACCGATATTTGTATTTATTATCCTATCTTTTCTTGATATTATCCTATTTTGTACTATTGTAGTGTTATCTCATCAATAGATTTGCGAGTCTTAGGTTTCATCTCGTCGGCAGCATAGCCCAATGGGATGATAACGGCTGGTTCTTCGTTCTCAGGTAGGGTAAATAGTTCTTTACAGATGTCAGCTTTGAAATTGCATACCCAGCACGTAGCCAGTCCTTGTTCTGTGGCTGCCAAACAAAGGTGCTCTACAGCAATGGCGATGTCGATATCCCCGTGATGCTTGCCATCGGATCTTACCCATTCCTGATCATGAAGGATGGAAGCTATGATATACATAGGGGCTGTTTTGAACCAGTCACGATGATAGCACTGCCGTATTTTCATGATGTCCTCCTCGTTACTGATGATATGGAATTTCCAAGGCTGCTTGTTAACTGCCGAGGGTGCCATTCGTACACACTCAAGAATATAGTCTAACTTTTCTTTCTCCACGTTGAGAGACTTATATGCTCTGCAACTGTATCTGTTGTTTACAAGTTCCAAGAAGTTCATGTGTCTATTCTCCTATAATTGATTTTGTACTTGCCGCATCACACGCAGGAAATTGCCACCCCATATCTTTTGTATGTCATCCTCACTATAGCGATGGTCCAGTAACTGACGGGTGAAATTGGTCAGTTCGCTGGCGTTAGCCAAACCGCAGATGCCGCCATCGCCATCAAAGTCAGTGCCCAACCCTACATGATCGATACCCATGACCTGAATAGCATGGTCAAGATGCTGCATGGCATCGAGGATAGTGGCTTGACCGTCTTTCTTCAAGAAACCATGGTAAAGGGTAATCTGACAGACGCCGCCTTTTGCGGCCAGTGCGCGCATCTGGTCGTCAGTCAGGTTGCGGGGATGGTCGCACAGAGCACGAGCCGAACTATGAGTGCATACTATTGGTGTCTTGGAAATCTCAAGGGCATCATAGAAACTGCGCTCATGGGCATGACTCAGGTCTACCATAATGCCCAGACGATTCATTTCCTGTATGACCTGACGGCCGAACTCGCTCACGCCACGATGAGTCTCATTGCCACGGGCTGAGTCGCAGATGTCGTTGTCTCCATTATGACACAACGTGATATAGATAATGCCGCGGTTTTTGAAATGCTGGATGTTCTGTAGGTTACCTTCCAGGGCCTTGCCGTTTTCGATACCTAACATGATGCTCTTACGGCCTGCGCGTTTGTTTTGCCATAGGTCTTCTGGCTTTCTGGCAATAGCAAGGTGTGTGTCATTGTTGTTGACAATCGCTTCTATCTGATTGAAAATACTGTTGGCATAGTCGTAAGCCAACTCCTCCATCTTTTGAGGGATATAAGCTACCATGATGGTAGCATCGAGGCGCCCTTCTGTCATCTTGGGTAGGTCAACAAGTATGCGATTGTCGCGTGTGGCGAAGTTGATACCCTGAGGGAAGAACATGGGTGTGTCGCAGTGGGTGTCAAGTGTTAGGATGTGTTGGTGTGTGCATTTCACCTCCTTGAACTTCGCTGCTTCATCTACCAGCCACTTGAAAATGGGCAGACCGTCTTCTCTCAGACACTCTGGGTGCCACTGAACACCCAGTATCGGCTTGAACTCTGTGCTCTCAATTGCTTCTATCACGCCATCTGGGGCCACAGCCACAACTTGGAACTTTGAGCCCGGTTCGCTGACTGCCTGATGATGGAATGAATTTACCGCAATCTTTTCTTCACCATATATATAATATAAGGTGGAATCTTTTTCTATGGAGACGGAATGGGTAGGTTCTGAACGGTCGGCATCTTGCGAATGTTTTACGGTGGTTAACTTGATGTCTTGGTCAACCTTCCCACCCAAGGCTGTGGCTAAAGTCTGGATACCGCGACAGATGCCAAGAATGGGCATCTGGCGGTTGTAAGCCAGACGGGTGATGAGAAGTTCAGGGAGGTCACGCTCGGCATTGATATTTCCCAGTCCGGGAAGAGAGTCCTCTCCCTGATAAAGCGGGTTAATGTCGGCACCACCACTAAGTAGGAGGGCATCGATGTGGTTGAGTGTGGCAAACAGTACCTCATGGTTGCTGTCAGGTGGGATAATGAGTGGCGTGCCGCCAGCCTTCACTACCTGTTTGTAGTAGCCTTCACCCAGTTTGGCATTTTGCTCACCGTAGTTTGCGGTAATACCAATGACAGGTCGCTTGTTGGTGAGTAAATCGTTGTAGCAACTGTCAGTCTGTTGTTGAAGGTCAAAGCGTGTCATGCTTCTTCTATCTCGTCAAAATGTACGGGAATTTCACGCTTGATGCTCTGTTCTAGGGAGATGAGCGTCTCTGTGGCAACTACGCCGGGAATTTCCTGCAACTGACCGTTAATCAGGTGCATCAACTGCTCGTTATCTCGGGCATAGAGCTTCACCATCATGGTATAGGGACCTGTAGTGAAATGGCATTCCACCACCTCGGGAACCAGTTCCAGACGTTTTACTACGTCTTTGTACATAGAGCCACGTTCCAGTGTGAGGCCCACATAAGTACAAGTGCGATAGCCTAAGGACTTAGGGTTAACGTCAAAGCCACTGCCTGTGATGACGTCGTTGTCAATGAGACGTTGCACACGCTGATGAATAGCAGCACGCGACACGCCGCAGTCAGCTGCAACGTCCTTAAAAGGAATGCGTGCGTTTTTTGACAAGATGCTCAGTATTTTCTTGTCTAGGTTGTCAATTTTCTCCATTTAAAAAGTGTACTTTTGCATTTTGAAAGCAAAAGTACACTTTTTTATTTTAACTTGCAACCTTTTTTGAGAAAAATTGACAATTTATTTGTCTATACCTACCAATTCAACGTCAAAGATAAGTGTTGAGTAAGCTGGAATCTGACCAGTGGCACGCTCGCCATATCCCAACTCCTGAGGGATGAAGAGTTGCCATTTTGAACCGACAGGCATCATGGTGAGTGCCTCTGTCCAACCCTTGATGACTTGGTCAGGACGAAATGTGGCGGGCTCGTTGCCATGCTTGGAAGATGCATCAAATACGGTGCCGTCGATGAGTCGACCCTCGTAGTGCACTTTTACCTTATCGGTCTTCTGAGGAACGATGCCATCACCCTGCTTCAGGACTTTATACTGCAGTCCGCTTGGCAGTACAATAACGCCATCTTTCTTTGCATTCTCAGCAAGGAAAGCACGACCTTTGGCTGTCTGAATAGCAATCTTTGCCTGACGATTGGCTTCAATCTTCTTATTTGAGATAGGTTCGGCCTTACTCAGTGTCATGACGGTGGTGTCATTCAGTAACGCATCTGTGAAACCACGGAAAAACAGTTGGCCGCAGATAGAGTCTGGTGCACCTTCTGTTTCTTTCTTTAAGCCTGCTAGCATACGTCCGCTTACCTGGTCGGCAATATTGATACCAGCCATGCGGGCTTTCTGACGTGGATTATCCAGTCCCTTGATAGCCTCTTCGAAACCGGCAATGAAATCTGCCATGTAAGCAGTGTCCACGCCCAGTTGTGACTGCATATAGCCAATCAATCCGTTGGTGACAGCCATACCGGTGGTGTAACTCAGGGTATCGCTGCTCGAAAGCAACTTCACGGGAGTTTTCACCACTTCGGTTTTAGCCTCTTTCTTGTCCTTTTTCTTTTTAGCAGCATTGATGGTGCTAAAAGAAGCACCCACCACGAGGGCGAGTGCTATGATGAGAGTCTTCTTCATTGTGATATTACTTTACCCCAACAAGTTCAACCTTGAAAATCAGAGCGGAGAAAGGAAGAATCTGACCAGACTGCTGAGCGCCATAGGCAAGATTCTGTGGAATGTAGATTTCCCACTCAGAACCAGCAGGCATAGCCTTTAGGGCCTCTTGCCAGCCCTTAATTACACGACCCACCATTAACTCTGCGGGGGTATCACCGTGACGGTTAGAAGCATCGAACACGGTTCCGTCAATCAGACGACCTTCGTAGTTCACTACAACAGTATTCGTATCGGTAGGAACAGCACCGGTTCCTTCCTTCAAGATCTTATACTGAACACCGCAAGGAAGCGTTTTCACGCCTTCTTTCTTGGCGTTTTCAGCAAGGAAAGTTTCACCGGCAATACGGTTCTCACCAAATCTCTTCTCCATTTGCTTGCCTTTGATTGACTCGAACAGGGTCTGTGCGATAGAGTCGGCATCCTGAACATTAATTTTTCCTTTCTTGCCAGTGATTGCAGTCACAAAACCAGCCAAGAAGTTGTTAAGAGAAACTGTCTGAGTAGTGTCCTCGCCAAAGAGCTGATAGTTCAGGCCATTCTTCATGTTGTTGGCAATCTTCTGACCAATCTCTACGCCAGCCACGTAGGCAGCTTTTTTCTTGTCCTCATTAGCATTGGTACCATCGGTAACACCCTGGATGAACTCTGCCATATAGGTGGTGTCAATACCTTGGGCATTTGCCAGATACTCCTTTAGACCTTGACTCTGAGCCATACCAATAGCATAGCTGAGGGTGTCAACGTCGGTTTTCAGACTTGGTTTGGGGGTGTTTCCGTTGCACGACATCAGTGTGGCAACAGCAATAGCCATAATGGCTACAAAAGAAAATTTTTTCATCGTTTTTGATTGATTTTTATTTCGTTATTTCGTTGTTAAGATTACATTACCTCAATGAGCTCTACATCAAAGATTAGGGTTGCGAAAGGAGGAATCATTGTTCCTGCGCCACCTTCACCGTATGCCAGACGGTAGGGGATGAAGAAACGATACTTGCCACCTTCAGACATTAGCTGCAGACCTTCTGTCCAACCAGCGATAACTTGCTGCAGACCGAATACTGCGGGCTCACCACGCTGTACGCTGCTGTCGAACACCGTACCATCAATCAGGAAGCCTTCATAATGACATTTTACTGAATCTTTTGCTGTAGGCTTTTTGCCGTTGCCTTCCTTCAGTACCTGATACTGCAAGCCACTTGGCGTGGTAATCACACCTTCCTTCTTGGCATTCTCCATCAGGTATTTTTCGCCTTCAGCCTTTGCTGCCTTTCCTTTTTCGGCACGTTCGGCATTCATTGCTGCTTCCTTCTTGGTGAAATATTCTTGTACAATCTGCTGTGCATCACGATGCGACACTTTCAGTTCTGCACCTGAGAGCACGTCTTTGATTGACTGTGCAAAATCATCTACGTTCAAGTCCGTGGCACCCATCTGAGCCAATTGTTGTCCGATGCCCAAACCTAGGGCATAACTCACTTTATCCATGCTTTCTTTATTTATATAATATATGTATAATTCAAAAATTGCGTGCAAAATTAATCATTTTCCTTGATTCTACATCAACTATGCACAAAAATTAGTTTTATTTAAGGCTATTCGATATATCTGCAATGCAAGAAAATACAATAAAGACTTGTTTTTTGCATAAAAAATGCGCTTTTCGTAAAATTTATTCACTTTTTTGTATGTACTTCATAGGATTTTTACTACCTTTGCACCCCGAAACGGAAAATTATCTTCAATTTAAGAGACAAGTTCTATGGCAGAAAAATTGGAAGTGAAGGAGCTCGACCAGGTGGTCGTTCGTTTTTCAGGTGACTCCGGCGATGGTATGCAGCTTGCCGGTAACATTTTCTCTACGGTCTCAGCTACCGTAGGTAACGGTATTTCAACATTCCCCGACTATCCCGCTGATATCCGCGCCCCGCAAGGCT
>CAZIKA010000051.1:0-16171 GCA_964539705.1 uncultured Prevotella sp.
TCCCCAGACGTCCAAGAGAAAAGAAAATATTCATATTATATTATTAGGTTTATACATCGCCTTGCATGTGAATGTAGGGCGATTTTTATTCTGATTTTTTCTTTATATTCTTTGTCCCATTGAAATATTTTTTGTATCTTTGCAGTACAATATAAACAATGAATTCGCAAGAGTGACGAAATCTTCGCCACCTACTAGAATTAGAGAAGCAGGAGAGTGCATTAATGGCTAAAATCATGGGACGATGAGCAAGAAGTCAATACGTTTTTTCAACGATCGCGAAGTGCGTGCCGTGTGGGATGATGAGAACGACAAGTGGTGGTTCTCAGCGACTGATATTGTTCGTGCCATCAACGATGAGGATGATTATGTGAAGGCAGGTAACTATTGGCGTTGGCTCAAAAAGAAGCTTAATACAAAGGGCGTTCAACTCGTGAGTGTCACTCACGACTTCAAATTCCAAGCTCCAGATGGCAAACTACGTGCAGCAGATGCACTTGATGCTGAGTGCGTACAGACCATAGCAAAGCACTATCCCGACAACCGTGCCCATGCTTTTCTCGAATGGTTCACCTATAGCGACACCACCATCGATGGGCAGAGTCAGAAGAAAGCCTATACGCTGTTTGAGAGTGGGTTGATGGAGGCATTGAAACCTGGTACTGTGAAGGCTCTGCAGCAGATTCATGCCTATCTGTTTGGTGGACTTTACGACTTCGCAGGTAAGATTCGCACCAAGACTATTTCCAAGGGAAATACCATTTTCTGTTTGGCCGAGCATCTGCATAATTATTTGCAAACCGTTGAGAAGATGCCCGAGAATACTTTTGAGGAAATCATCGACAAGTATGTAGAGATGAATGCTGCCCATCCGTTTATGGAGGGTAATGGCCGCTCAACGCGTATCTGGCTCGACCTGATTTTGAAGAAACGCTTGGGATTGTGTGTGGATTGGAGTAAGGTAGAAAAAAAAGAGTATCTGAGCGCCATGATTGAAAGTCAGACTGACAGCACCCATATCAAGCAACTGCTCAAGCAGGCCCTAACAGATAAGATTAATGACCGCGAAACCTTCATGAAAGGAATCGATTATTCATATTATTATGAACAAACCGATTAAGAGAGAGCAAAATCAAACTCGTTTGAGTTTTGCCGAACGAGAGGTTTGTCGAATGATAATTCAACAGGAGGACTGAGACGATGAGTTGGGAGATGAAACATAGCGGCATTGAGTGGATTGGCGAAACAAGAAGTGGAGCGAATGATATTGCAATAGTAATGCCATGATTAAAGAGATATAAAACGTTATAGATATATGAGCGACGAACAGAAATATATAATTGAAGGCTTGGATGAATACATCCGCCAAGGGGAGCCGCAGCAGCGCGAGCGTAGCGAAGCGTGGAAGGTGGCCATCGGCTTGCAACAGGTGGATAGGCTTCAGACTTCTGAGTACCTGCTTGATACAGCAAAGCGCCATATTGAGGGCGATATCAGCATTGGCGAGGCCAAGGAGTTGATTGACTCTTACTACAAGTCGGCAGCAGGGCGCAAGGAGGTAGAAGGCGACCGCACGGAAGAGGCCGACAAGGTGGCTGCGCGCATTACGGAGCTGATTGAAGAGAAAACTTTCTCGTTCACACCGGCACAGCTGATTTCTATCCACCGCCGATTGTTTGAAGGCATCTACAAATTGGCAGGGCGTATTCGCGACTATAACATCACGAAGAACGAATGGGTACTTGGCGGCAAGACGGTATACTATGCCAGCGCCGACACCATTAGCGACACGCTGGCATACGACATGGGCCAGGAACGTGAGTTCAACTATGCCAACATGAATATTGATGAGGCCATCCGTCATCTGACTCGTTTTTGCGCCAACCTATGGCAGATACATGCATTCTGTGAGGGCAATACTAGAACGACGGCGGTATTCATGATCAAGTATCTGCGTACGCTGGGATTTAATGTGGTGAACGATGTGTTTGCAGAGAATTCCTGGTATTTCCGCAATGCGCTGGTGCGTGCCAACTATAGCGATCTGACAGCAGGTATCTCAGAGACCACGCTCTATCTGGAGCGGTTCTTCCGTAGCATGTTGCTGGGCGAAGAGCACGACCTGAGGAACAGAATCATGCATGTGGATTGGGAAAAGGCAACAGAAGAAACCAAAGTCCAAAGTGTAAATATTGGTGTCCAAAGTGCAAAATTGGGCGACGAATTGCCTCCAAAGTGCAAAAATTGCACTTTAGAAGAAGTAGCGGTGCTTCGCATCATGCATGTGAACCCCACAGCCACTCAAAAGGAAATTGCCACAGCTATAGGAAAGTCAGAGCGAACCGTCAAGACAATTACCGTTGCGCTTCAGGAGAAACTGATTGTAAAGCGTGTAAATGGTAAGCGAAATGGGTATTGGGAATTTATAGAGTAATGTTCAGGAAATACAATTCGTAACAGCAATGAATAAAACGATATAGAAGATATGATGCAAGAAGAATTACGCGAGATAATAGCCATCGATGAGAACTTCCGCATCGAGTTGACGACTTCGACGGGCGACATGGATAAGTTTCAGGAGGCTATCTGTGCTTTTGCCAACGACATGCCCGGCTCGCGGAAGAAGGGGTATCTGCTGATTGGTGTGAAGAACAACGGACAGATAGACGGTTTGAATAAGACAATCAGGGACTGGCCCCTGTTTTATGAGATGGAAGATGTTTGATGTATAAACTTTCCATTCATTTATTTGGACGGAAAGCTTTTTCTTTGTACCTTTGCCATGTAGAATCCATATAATACAATTACTTAATTTTTCTATATAAAGAATCAGGAGTCAGTCCCTCCGATTCATTAATTTCGTAGTTTTAACATAATGGAACAGAGAATAGCAACACCATCACTTAGTTTTTCCGAAGCAATTAACAAGGCCGCAAGTAGGTCTTTAGAATTTAAGGGTCGGTCTCGCCGATCGGAATTCTGGTGGACAATGTTAATTGTTTATATTATATCTCTACTTGTGCCACCAATAGGATTCGTATTAAGCTTACTAACAATACCACTTGCTTTTAGACGCCTGCATGATGCGGGACATAGTGGATGGTGGTGGGGATGTTGTGCTATTTTAGAAAGCATTATTACGCTCTATTTCATCTTTGATTATATCATGATTGTACTCAATGTAGAGTATTATTCAGTGGAGATTGAAAGCACAATGTTGACTTTCTTCTTGAAATTCTTTATATTGTATGGATTGGTATTCATTTATAAGATAGTTCTGATTGTGCTATATTGTAAGGATAGCGAACCATATGAAAACAAATATGGAGAATCTCCCAAATACGTAGTTCTGGATGAACAAGTTTCAAATACGTCTGATATAAAATAGAATAGCAGGGACAGTAATTAATAAAAATAACCAACGACTATGAATAGAGATGAAGAACTGAATATGGCTCGCCCCAATATGGAACGTAAGTTCATGGAACCCCAAAAGAAGAACTACTGGTGGGATGTGCTGAAAATAGGCATCGGATTTATTGCCGGCTCTATGTTTACTTTTGTGGCTATGATGTTTGTTGGATACTTCATGAGTCTACATGATATTAGGCAGGAAATAGAGGAAGATCCTATTTTGTCACCACGTATGGGAACGACTTATGATGAAGCGTCTGATATGCGATACTTTCAAGTACGTAGCAAAGACAGACATGCCACTATCCACACGGGAATGTCTAAAGACTCTGTGATACTGCTTTTGGGGCAACCAACAGAATTCCATTCTTCGAATTATTTAGATGAGATAACCTATAGATACGGAAAATACGATTTGAATAGCCTGAGAATAGAATTCGAAAAGGGGAAAGTAAGCAGTGTGATGCAGAACTAAAGATGTTAGATGAAGTATGATGGCTGATGTATGATGGAATTGTACACTGCCCTTTTTTTAACAAAAAAGTTCCGATATTCCGTAAGGATGTCGGACTTTTTTTATATCTTTGCACCCATTAATCAACAAAAGAGGTTCTATGAGAGTTTTCGGACTATGGATGTTTGTTGCCATCTTAACCATCTGCGGCAACATGGATGCGAACGCACAACACAAGGTAACGAACAGCAGAAAAATGTCGGCTGACATTCGCAGAGCGGCGGTGAGACAAAAGACGATGGAGAAGAAGATATGCGCCTTCGTCAAGTTCAAGACCGATAATGGGGAAAAACTGCTTGCCAAGTACGGATGCGAGAAGGTGACACAGATTGGCAACATCTACATAGCACGTATTCCCACTGCAAAACTGGAGGCCATGGCTGATGACAAAGAGGTGGAACGCATTGAGACGCAGAAGGGTGGCAAACTGATGAACAACGTCACGCCACAATGGGTGAACACAGGGGATATACATGCGGGGACCGGCGGTCTGCCGAAAGCCTACGACGGCACCAACGTGCTGCTGGGTATCATCGATGGTGGCTTTGACGTGACCCACCCCGCTTTCTACGGCACAGACGGCACCACCTATCGCATCAAAGGCTTCGTAGACTGCTACTACGACGAGAACGAGACACGAGGCGTGATGACCCCACTGGGACGCGAATACACCACCAAGGAAGATATCCTGGGCAACATGCACCCTGGCGACGCGGAAGACAACCACGGCACCCACACGCTGGGTACAGCGGCAGGAAGCGGATACGGATCACCCTATCGCGGCGTAGCCTACGGGGCCGACATCTTTGCCATCTGCTCAAAAAATGCCACCAAGGATTGGTATTGCAACACCGCAGAGCAGACGGCCTGCATGAAGCGCATCTTTGACTATGCCGACCAGACCAAACAGCCCTGCGTCATCAGCTACAGCATTGGCTTCGACGACGTTCCCAGCGAGAATGTACTCTTCAGAGAGGCGCTGAAATCCATGCTGGGTCCAGGCAGAATACTGGTAGCAGCGGTAGGCAACAACGGTGTTTTTCACACCTATCTGCACAAGCCTGCAGGCATGGAGACAGCGGGATCTGTAATCAACTATTTAAAAGACGAGGCCATCCTATATCTGTCGAGTAAGCAACCATTCAACCTGAAATTACTGTCATGCGAAATTCTGTCGGACGAGACCTACAGCACCATTATATCGCACACCATGACCGACAGTATCACAATCAGTTCGGAAGCCCTGCCAACAGACAGCATAGAACTTAACGGACACCACATCTTGGTGGAGAAGACAGATACATGCTACACCATACACTCCAGAAATGAATACCCATTCAGTCTCACTGTCCCCGCCCTTGCATTCATCATCGAAGGTAAGGAGGCCGATGTACAAGCATCTGTAAGCCAAACAGCTTGTTTTGACTTCTATTACGCTAAAGCTACATTAAGCGACTCACGCTTCGATGACGCGAGATCAACCCATAGCATCGGATTGCCTAGTTCGATTCCAGAGGTCATAGCAGTAGGTGCATTATGCGGACGATTGGATTTTACCAACATACTAGGCAAAACATTAAATACATACCCAATCCTCCCACTGCCTTACGGACAGATTACCAGTTTTTCATCAATAGGCCCTGCCATGAGTGGCATCAGGAAACCCGATGTGGTGGCTCCAGGACTGAACGTCATCTCGGCAGGCAACAGCTACTGCGAAGATTGCTTTGGTTCAACTATGGTAGCAAAAACCACATTCAACGAACGTGAATATCCCTGGGTGGCAATGTCGGGCACATCGATGGCTGCTCCTTGCGTGGCTGGTATCGTGGCACTGTGGCTACAAGCCGACCCCACGCTGACGCCAGAGCGCGTGTTGGAAATCATCAGCGAAACCTGCCACGAAACCGATGACAGCATGACCTATCCAAACAATACCTATGGATACGGCCTGATTGACGCTTATGCCGGTATGCTGAAAGTGCTCAACATCACAACTGCCATCCCTGAAATCAGCACTCACCAGCCCGCCAAGCTCCGTATTCAACCCAACGAGCAGGGTGTACGTCTGAGCTTCGAAACAGCACCTATCAAACCATTTAGCGTTAACATCTATACCGTTGGAGGTCAAATAATTACGAAACAGTACGTACAGCCGAACGGCAGCCACATATACGACATTGACCTGCCCACGAAACAAAAGGGTATTTGCGTGGTGCAGGTCAATAGTACGGAAGCTGGCGTGACCGGTTCGGAACTCGTCAGATACTAATAGATGCGGGGACCAAAGATGGTGGTGCCGATACGCACCATCGTAGAGGCGTGACGTACGGCGATGTGATAGTCGTCGCTCATGCCCCAAGAACGCTCGCAGAAGGCATCGTCGGTAGGGAAATACTGGCCCTTCACCTCGTCGAAGAAATCGGCTGCCGTCTGGAACTCACGGGCTATCTGCGCCTCGTCGTCGATATTGGAGGCCATCATCATCAAGCCGCAAATCTGGACGTGCTTCATCTCACGCCACTCACCATCAGCCAGGAGCTGACGACAGGCATCGAGGGTCAGACCGTATTTCGTGGCCTCCTCGGCAATATGGAGCTCCAGGAGCACGCGCACTACCCTACCCGCCTTGGCTGCCTGTTTCTCAATCTCGCGAAGGAGTTTAAGAGAATCGACTGCCTCAATCATAGAGATATAGGGCACGATATACTTCACTTTATTGGTCTGAAGATGACCAATGAAGTGCCACTCGATATCCTGAGGCAGAACAGGCACCTTGCGGGCCAGCTCCTGCTCGTGGCTCTCGCCAAAGACACGCTGACCCTCCTCGTAGGCCGCCATGATATATTCCTCGGGGTGGAACTTGCTGACAGCTACCAGTCTTACGCCCTCTGGCAGCGCACTCAGCACTTCATGCAAATGTCCCTTAACGTCGTACATCTTACTGTTCAAACTCGGGTTTATCGTCCTGTTTGGTGCTCTTGGCCACGTGCTCAAAGACATCCATCAGCGTGGTCTCGGCAATGCTGGAGATGGTATAGTCAATCATGGTGCCGCCCATCACCTCCTCAAGGTTCTTCAAAGCACCGTTGAACGAGCCTGCCTGAACCAGGTAGTTGACGCTGGTGCGCTTCTCCTTCTCAGTCTTCTCGTCGAGGGTGATAAACTGCAGTTTGGCCTTGTACCAGCTGTCGGCCATCTCCTGGTCGCTGAAGAAAATCTCGCCGTAGGGGGCTTTCTTGATATCGGTAACGGTAAACTCGCCGCTGATATATGAAGACATCTCCTCGATGATACGCTCCTCGGCCTCGCTGAAACTTAGGGCGTCAACGACATAGGCCTCGGTAACCTTCTTCTGCATACCATCTTCCATTGTCTTCTCGTAACGAATCTTGCACTCAAACCATGTGGCTGTTCTACTTCTCATCATAATATTTTCTTATCGTTTGTTTTTATTATTGTGATTATTCTTCTGAATCGTCATCACCCTGTCCGGCACGGATATAGCCGTTGCGGGTAAGTGATTTCTGTTTCTGCTCAGTCAGTTTCTCTACGATTTCATGACCAATACGGCCTGCGAGACCCGAGGGCATTCCCGTCTCTTCTGCCAATTGCTGCTGCACCTTGACGAGCTCTTCTGCCATCGACTGACTATTGGCCATGAAGGTCTTTTCCGAAGAGCCCATGTGCTTGCTGTTATATACCTTCGACAATATCTCATCTGCAGCCTTCTCGTAGCGCTTGCGATAGATGGCCTCGGCCTTAGCATTGAGCATCTCGTCGGTGATATCCAACGAGTCGCCCTCGTCGTTGAGGTCGATACCCGGATTGTAGGGCTCGGCAAACGGGTCGGAAGCCTCCGCCTGGGGAATAGGCTCAACGAAATCCACAGAATCCGAGGAAGGCAGCAGTTCAACA
Organism: uncultured Prevotella sp.; assembly: GCA_964539705.1. Lineage (GTDB taxonomy): Bacteria > Bacteroidota > Bacteroidia > Bacteroidales > Bacteroidaceae > Prevotella. Next base: position 7,847 of record CAZIKA010000051.1, read on the forward strand.
TAGGTGTAGAAGGTCAGCAAAGAGACGGCTACAGCGGCCACCATCGCGATGACAGAACGGCGGACGTAGCGCTTCTGAGCCAAGGCATTGCGCATCTCATCGATGGATTTAAAGCGCTTGTCGGGATTCTGGGCGGTAGCTTTCTTTACCACCTGCTTATACTCGAAAGGCATGGATCCCTGACTATAAAGGAACGCGATAAGCTGTCCCAGCGAATAGACATCGCTGCGCTGGTCGAAGGGCTGACCTGCCAGCACCTCGGGAGCCACAAAGGACTCGGCACCGGCAAAGAGTGATGACTTGTCAGTCACATTCTTATAAAAAGACCCGTGGAAAAGCACCAGCGGAGCACTATCACCCTTGCGCACAAACACGTTCTGAGGGGCGAAACAGAGGTAGAAAATCTGCTGGGAATGGAGCTGCGAGGCATAATCGAAAAGCGACTCTACTATCTGGTCCACAAAGCTACGATGGGCCACCACAGCGGGATTTTCGCGCAGCAACGAGGAAAGGGGCTGGAACGTTCCAGGCTCGAGCATCACCTCGGTAAGCTGAGCGCCGCCATTGCTTACCTCATAATGAAGCACTTGGTTGGAATGTTGACGAAGCAACCATTGCTGTTCGCTCTTCAACGACTCGCAGAACACAATATTATCAGTCAGTTCAGGACGCAGTTCGATGACATAGCGGAACTTCCCGTCAATCTGATGACGGAAGAAACCACCAAAGGGCAACAACTCGCGATGGGGCGACATTCCCTCCTGAACTTTCAGCATTTCCTCGTAATTCATCTTCGCACTCCGTTTTTTTGACGTGCAAAAGTAAGCAATAAATCCGAAATCAGCAAAAAAAAGAGAAGTTCTTTTGTTATTCTCACGTTTTTTCGTAATTTTGCACCAATTTAAAAATAGACTTACAAAAAATGCCAGAAATATCAGTACGAGGACTAGAGATGCCCGAGTCGCCAATCAGAAAATTGGCACCACTTGCTGTTGCCGCAAAAAAGCGTGGCACAAAGGTATATCACCTTAATATCGGTCAGCCCGACCTGCCTACGCCACAGGTAGGACTGGACGCCCTGAAGACCATAGATCGTGAGATATTGGAGTACTCGCCATCGCAAGGCTATCAGAGCTATCGCGAGAAGTTGGTGAACTACTACGCCAAATACAACATCAACGTCACCGCCGACGATATCATCATCACCAGCGGCGGTTCGGAAGCGGTGCTCTTTGCTTTCCTCTCATGTCTGAACCCTGGCGACGAGATTATCGTGCCCGAGCCAGCCTATGCCAACTATATGGCCTTCGCCATCTCCGCAGGCGCCAAGATCCGTACCATTGCCACAACCATCGAGGAGGGCTTTTCGCTGCCAAAAGTAGAAAAATTCGAGGAGCTGATCAATGAGCGCACACGAGCTATCATGATCTGCAACCCCAATAACCCCACGGGCTACCTCTATACGCGTCGTGAGATGAACCAGATTCGCGACCTGGTGAAGAAATACGACCTGTATCTCTTCTCCGACGAGGTCTATCGTGAATATATCTATACCGGTTCGCCCTATATCTCAGCCTGCCACTTGGAGGGTATTGAGCAGAACGTAATCCTGATTGACTCTGTATCAAAGCGATATTCTGAGTGCGGTATTCGTATTGGCGCCCTCATTACCAAGAATAAAGAGGTACGCGCAGCCGTGATGAAGTTCTGTCAGGCACGCCTCTCACCTCCCCTCATCGGACAGATAGTGGCTGAGGCATCGCTCGATGCACCCGAGGACTACTATCGCGATGTGTACGACGAATATGTGGAGCGTCGTAAATGCCTGATTGACGGACTGAACCGCATTCCCGGCGTCTACTCACCTATCCCTATGGGTGCTTTCTATACCGTAGCCAAATTGCCTGTCGACGACGCGGAGAAGTTCTGTCGTTGGTGTCTGTCGGAATTCGAATACGAGGGACAGACAGTCATGATGGCTCCCGCAGCGGGCTTCTATACCACACCTGGCGCAGGCATCAATCAGGTGCGTATAGCCTATGTGCTGAAGAAAGAAGACCTGGTAAAGGCACTCGTCGTGCTGCAAAAGGCGTTGGAAGCTTATCCAGGAAGAGTGGAGTAATGAACTTCCCATTATTCATAGCAAAAAGGATTTACAATGATAAGGGCGACCGCCGCAAGGTGAGCCGTCCTGCTATTCATATTGCTACCGTAGGCGTTGCCATAGGACTGGCGGTCATGATTATCACGGTGAGCGTGGTATTGGGATTCAAACAAACCATACAAGAGAAAATCACTGGATTCGGCAGTCATCTACAGGTATATAATCTGCAGGCAGCAGGATTACCCATCTGTATAGACGACAGCACCTTGCAGGCCTACGAGGCAGTAGAAGGCGTCAGACATGCCGAGCGCATCGCGATGACCCAGGGCATACTGAAGACCGACGAGGAGTTTATGGGAGTTTCCCTGAAAGGTATCGGACCGGAATACGACACCACCTTCCTGAGCGAGTGTCTGGTGGAAGGCGAACTTCCACAGTTCTCAGACTCTTCGACCAACTACCCTCTCGTGCTGTCGAAAAACATGGCCAGCAAACTGCGCGTCAAAACAGGCGACCGCATCTTTGCCTATTTCATTGGCAACGACGATGTGAGGATGCGACGATTCACCATCAGCGCCATCTATCAGACCAACATGAAGCGTTTCGACGACCAGATCTGTCTGACCGACTTATATGCCACCCAAAGACTCAACGGATGGGACAAGGAGCAATGTACTGGAGCTGAACTGCTGGTCAATGATTTCAATCAACTGAAAGAGACCAACCTGAAAGTACTCCGCCTGATGAGGGGAGAATCAGACCGCGATGGAAACTTCACCGTAAGCTATACCATCACGGAGGTCTATCCACAAGTGTTTTCGTGGCTAGAACTGCTTGACATCAACGTGTGGATCATCCTGGGACTGATGATTGCCGTTGCAGGATTTACGATGATTAGCGGTCTGCTTATTATTATATTGGAACGCACGCAAATGATAGGACTTCTGAAGGCACTAGGTGCCCGCAACCGTACCATCCGTCACACCTTCCTCTGGTTTGCCGCCTTCATCATTGGACGCGGTTTGCTATGGGGAAACATCATGGGAATAGGCATCGTGCTGCTACAGAAATACACGGGAATAGTTACCCTTGACCCACAGACTTACTACGTCAACGAGGCACCAATGCTCATCAGTATACCCCTCATCCTACTGCTTAACATAGCCACGCTGCTCATTAGTGTTTTCGTGCTCATAGCACCCAGCTTCCTCGTATCGCATATCTCACCAGCGAACTCCATGCGCTACGAATAAACCTAAAAGGGTCGCATTTTCTTCATTTTTTCCATAATTAACATATAGGGTATAAAATATTGCACGATTTTTTTTGATTTGTGCAAAAAAAGGCGTATCTTTGCACAAAATTTTGAATATTGTGCAATGAGCTCTAATATTAGCTTCAATAAGTATATTTACGACACAATCATTAAGAACTGGGATGCAGATGCCCTGACAGACTATCAGGGCGCTACGCTGCAATTCCACGATGTGGCACGTAAAATAGAGAAACTTCACATCGTTTTCGAGAACTGCGGCATTGAGAAAGGCGATAAGATTGCCATCTGCGGACGCAACTCAGCACATTGGGCCGTCACCTTCCTGGCAATACTGACCTACGGAGCTGTAGCAGTACCGATACTCCACGAATTTAATGCTGAACAGATTCACAACATCGTGAACCATTCTGGAGCAAAGGCACTCTTCGTAGGCGACTTTGTAGCCAAGGAGATTGACCCAAAGCAGATGCCTGATTTGGAAGGTATCGTCAACCTGCCCGATTTCTCTCTCATGCTATCGCGCTCAGAGAAACTGACCTACGCGCGCGAACATTTAAATATGATGTTCGGCTCGAAATATCCCAAGGCGTTCAGACAAGAGCACATTCATTACCACGAGGATACCCCTGAAGAGTTGGCTGTTATCAACTACACCAGCGGAACCACAGGCTTCTCGAAAGGCGTTATGCTCCCCTATCGGGCACTCACGGGTAACTTAGCATTCTGTCTACGTCATCTTGGCGACAAGGTAAAGTCTGGCGACGCCATGCTCAGCATACTTCCTATGGCTCACATGTATGGCATGGCCGTAGAGTTTATCTTTGGTTTCTGCAACGGTTGCCACTTGTATTTCCTCAACCGTCTGCCCTCGCCAACGCTTATTGCGAAAGCATTTACCGATATACGCCCTGCGCTGGTAGTAGCGGTACCATTGATTGTCGAGAAAATCATCCGCAAGAAAGTATTCCCCATCATACAGACCAACAAGATGAAACTCCTGATGGCCATGCCTATCGTATCAACGAAGGTGAAGGAGCGTATCTGTCAGCAAGTCTATGAGGCCTTCGGCGGACAAGCCTATGAAATCATCGTTGGAGGAGCTGCACTCTCGAAAGAAGTGGAAGAGTTCCTGTTGGGTATCGGATTCCCTCTGGCTGTAGGATATGGTGCTACAGAATGTGCACCACTTATCAGCTATCGCGACTGGAAGGAGTTTGTTGCTACATCATGTGGATGCCCCGTTGACGGTATGGAGGTGCGCATCCTGAGCGATGACCCCATGAATGTTCCTGGCGAAATTATCACAAGAGGTCAGAATGTCATGCTAGGCTATTATAAGAACGAGGAAGCTACGCGTGAGGCCATTGACGATGAAGGCTGGTACCACACGGGAGACCTGGGCACCATGGACGCCGACAACAATATCTTCATTCGTGGACGCATCAAGAACATGCTGCTGGGAGCCAGTGGACAAAACGTATATCCTGAGGAGATAGAAGACAAGCTGAACTCAATGCCTATGGTCAGCGAAAGCCTCGTAGTACAAGATGACGACAAACTGGTGGCATTGGTCTACCCCGATCAGGACGAGACTGTCAATTTCGGTCAGGAAGAGTTGGAAGCCGTAATGGATCAGAACCGCGAAAACCTGAATGCACAACTCCCCGCCTACAGCCGCATCAGCCGCATCGTGCTGCGTGATGAGGAATTCCAGAAAACACCAAAGAAAAGTATCAAGAGATATCTCTATCAAGCATAAAAACAAATCTAAGATATGGAAACAATACCAAGCTTTAATAAACTCATCCAGGACAGCATCATTGCCAATTGGGATTTGGATGCGCTGACCGATTATAAGGGCCAGACACTACAATATCATGATGTGGCCCGAAAGATTGAGAAAGTACATATTCTCTTTGAGAATTCCGGAGTACAGAAAGGCGATAAGATTGCTCTCTGCGGACGTAATAGCAGTCAATGGGCTGTAGCTTTCATCGCAACTCTGACCTATGGCGCCATCGCGGTACCCATTCTACATGAGTTCATGCCAGAGCAGATCCACAATATCGTGAACCACTCGGATGCCAAACTGCTCTTTGCTGGTGATTACGTGGCAGGAACGATTGACCCAGAGCAGATGCCACATCTGGAAGGCATCATCCGTAGCACAGACTATTCACTCATCGTATCGCGCTCGGAAAAACTCACCTATGCACGCGAGAACCTGAATGCCCTTTACGGACAGAAATATCCCAAATATTTCCGTCAGGAGCACATCAACTACTATATTGAGCAGAGTCCAGACGAGCTGGCGTTAATCAACTATACCAGCGGAACAACGGGCTTCTCAAAGGGTGTGATGATTCCCTATCGTGCACTCTGGTCGAACTACGACTTTGCCTGCAACGTGCTGGGTACAACCATCAAGAGGGGCGATAAGATTATCTCTATTCTCCCCATGGCTCACATGTACGGAATGGCCTTCGAGTTTATCTTCGAATTCCTGCATGGCTGTCATGTTTACTATCTGAACCGCACCCCATCGCCTGCCATCATCGCACAGGCGTTTGCTGAGGTGAAGCCCAGAATCATTATCGCCGTGCCTTTGGTTATTGAGAAAATCATCCGCAAGAAGGTGTTCCCCAAGATTCAGAACAACCGTATGCGCCTGCTCCTTCAGATGCCTATTATTTCAGTAAAGGTACGCGAGATGATTTGTCAGGAAGTACTCAAAGCCTTTGGAGGTAACCTCTACGAGATTATCGTTGGTGGTGCAGCCTTTAATCAGGAGGTGGAGCAATTCATGCATCGCATCAACTTCCCATACACCGTAGGATATGGTGCTACGGAGTGCGCACCGATTATCTGCTACAGTGACTGGCATTCATTCGTGCCAGGCTCTTGTGGACGAGCAGTCATACACATGGAGGTGAAGATTGATTCGCCCGATCCACAGAATATCCCAGGCGAAATTCTGGCACGCGGACTCAATGTGATGTTGGGCTACTACAAGAACGAGGAAGCAACAGCCGAAACCATTGACAAGGACGGCTGGTATCACACCGGCGACCTCGGCACCATGGACGCAGAAGGCAACGTGTTTATCAACGGACGCTCAAAGAACATGCTGCTGGGTCCCAACGGACAGAATATCTATCCTGAGGAGATTGAGGATAAACTCAACTCAATGGCAATGGTTGTGGAGAGCATCGTAGTACAACGTGACAATAAGCTCGTGGCACTTATTCACCCCGACCTTGATGAAGCCAAGAGTCTGAATTTCACGAAGGAAGATCTGGAAGGCATCATGGAACAGAATCGTAACACCCTGAACCAAATGCTGCCTGCCTACGAGAAAATATCTGAGGTGGAAATACATGAGGAGGAATTCCAAAAGACTCCGAAGAAGAGTATCAAACGTTATCTCTACAAGTAAGTCGACAACAAATTTACTGAAAAAATAAGACTGTTTGCTTAAAAAGTTTGGTCATAATCAAAAAAAATGACTAACTTTGCAAGCAAACAGTTTTTTTTGTTGACTAAACTATAAAACGAATTATAATGAAAAAGTTAGTATTCACGATGCTGATGATGGCGGGTATACTGCAGGCAAAGGCTTACGACTACCCATATCTCGTGTTTCTGAATTCAGAAGGAACAGCAACTTTCCTTGCCGTAGAGTCGCTCTCTATCACAATTAACGATGGGAAACTCGTTGCTACCAATGCCGACGGTTCCCAGACGTTCTCACTCTCTGACCTCAGCAAGATGTTCTTTTCCAAGACAACCGAAATAACTGGTATCAATGATATCAATACCAATGGCAGCCAAGAAGTCGAGGTATTTACAACTGGCGGAGTGAAACTAGGTAAGTTTGAAAGTATCACCTCAGCAAAAACCTCGCTAAAGCCAGGGATCTATGTCATTAAAAACAGTCAGAAGACCTATAGAATCGCTGTCAAATGAAAAAGATATATAGCCTCATCACGGCCCTTGTGCTGACGATAGCAGCACAGGCTCAGACTCTGAATGTAGAAACAGGTAACGTGACTTATCAGTTTCCAGCAGCTTCGGCTGGTGAGATGAACTACGCCACAGGCACTACCCTAAATATTATGGGCAAGACCTTTACAATTGCTGACATCACAAAAATGTATATCAACGCCGCTGAAGTAGAAAGCAATTGCGTCAATATTGCATACAACGGCACATCGACCAGCGTCACCATCGCAGGAAATATTGCTGCCTATGTAAGCGCTACAATTAACGGGGCACACGTCAGCATCAGCCAAACCAACACAACAGATATAGATAATGATGAGATAACCTATATCCTCAGCGGCACATCATCAGACGGTTCGCTTACACTCGACGGTAGCTATAAGTGTACCGTACAGTTGGCCGGTCTCACGTTGACTAACCCCAGCGGAGCAGCCATCGACATTAATAACAAGAAGCGCATCCAGCTGAGTGTCAAGAAAGACACCGAGAATACACTTACCGATGGTGCCAACGGCTCGCAGAAAAGCTGTATCTACAGCAAAGGACAACTGCAAATGCAGGGCAACGGTACACTTAACGTAACGGGCAATACGGCTCATGCCATCAAGAGCGGCGACTATATCAGCGTGAAGAACCTGACGCTCAATATTCTCTCTGCTGTCAAGGATGGTATCTCATGCAACAAATACTTCCAGATGAAGAGTGGCAACGTGACCATCAAGGGTGTAGGCGATGACGGCATACAGGCTGAACTAGAGTCAGATGACACGACAACAGCCGAGACCGAAGGACACGAAGACGAGAATTCAGGAAACCTATACGTGGAAGACGGTACATTGAGCATCACCATTCCAACAACAGCGGCTGGCGGCAAGTGTCTTAAGGCTGAGGGATTTCTAAGATAAAACCAAGAGTGAGGCACTTAATAAATGTTAAGGAGCCT
>CAZIKA010000052.1:0-15905 GCA_964539705.1 uncultured Prevotella sp.
GTACATATACAGCACAAGATTTTAAGAAAGGCCAGCCTCGTTGGTGCCCTGGTTGTGGCGACCACTTCTTCCTGGCTTCACTCCATAAGGCTATGGCCGAGATTGGCGTAGCTCCTGAAAACGTCGCAGTTATCTCTGGTATTGGCTGTTCTAGCCGTCTGCCCCACTACATGGCTACCTATGGCATGAACACCATCCACGGACGTGCTGCTGCCATCGCTACTGGTGCCAAGGTGGCTAACCCCAACCTCACCGTATGGCAGGTATCTGGCGACGGCGACGGATTGGCTATCGGTGGTAACCATTTTATTCATGCCAACCGTCGTAACATCGACCTGAACATGATTCTCTTGAACAACCGCATCTACGGTTTGACGAAGGGTCAGTACTCTCCCACCTCACCCCGTGGCTTCGTGTCTAAGTCAAGCCCTTACGGCACAGTAGAGGATCCATTCCGTCCTGCAGAACTCTGCTTCGGTGCACGCGGACATTTCTTCGCCCGCTGCGTGGCTACCGATGCCAAGGGAACTGTTGAGGTGCTGAAGGCTGCTTACGAGCACAAGGGTGCCAGTGTTACTGAGGTACTGCAGAACTGCGTGATCTTCAACGACCACTGCCACGATGTGGTTTACAACAACGAGGGTCGTAAGAAGAACGCCATCTACGTAAAGCACGGCGAGAAGCTCGTCTTTGGTGAGAACAACGAGTTCGGACTCGTACAGCAGGGCTTCGGCCTGAAGGTGGTTGAGATCGGTAAGGACGGCTACACCATCGACGATGTACTGGTTCACGATGCCCACTGCGAGGACAACACCCTGCAGCTCAAGCTCGCCATGATGACGCCTGAGGATGGCTTCCCCATCGCTCTTGGTGTGATTCGTGATGTGGAGGCTCCTACCTACAACGATGCTGTGCACGCACAGTTGGCTGAGGTCTCAGCCCAGAAGAAGTATCATAACTTCGAGGAATTGCTTGAGACCAATGATATTTGGGAGGTAAAATAAGGGGTTGCTTTTGCAAACTCCACTTGACAAACTTCCTCGAAACGCTTTGTTTTGAGGAAGTTTTTTGTATACCTATACACGTACTAATCAAAATAACTCTTTACTCTTCACTTCTAACTCTTAACTTTTTAGTATCTTTGCGGCCGTTAATTAAAAGCCATTAAAATAAAAACAAAACATGCTAAGTAATTACAGGAATTTACACATTGTAGAGGCGGCTCGGAATTTCCGCCACAATCACAAATACCATCCTGGTGCGACAACTCTTCGCGCACTCAAAATTGCGTTGGTTTTAATCATAACTCTTTCCCTGTGGTTCATGCCAACCGATAGTTTTAGCATTGACAACCTGACAGTTATCCAGCAGCGCGTCATCGCGATCTTTGCCTTTGCCACGCTGATGTGGATTTTCGAGATTGTCAGTTCCTGGGCTACATCGGTGGCTGTTATCGTGTTGATGTTGCTGTTCTGTACGGATAGCGGCATCCTACCACTTGTCAATGAAGAAGAAGTGGGCCCACTGCTCTCTTATAAGGGCGTGATGGCTACTTTTGCAGACCCAGTTATTATGCTGTTTATCGGTGGTTTCGTTTTGGCTATCGCTGCTACGAAGACAGGTCTTGACGCACAGTTGGCAAAGGTTCTGCTCCGTCCTTTCGGCAGACGCAGTGAAATGGTGTTGCTGGGTTTTCTGTTGATTACGGGGCTTTTCTCTATGTTTGTATCTAACACAGCTACAGCAGCTATGATGCTCACCTTCCTGACGCCAGTATTCCGACAGTTGCCTCCAGAGGGTAAGGGTCGTATCGCTTTGGCTCTGAGCATTCCTGTTGCAGCCAATCTGGGTGGAATGGGTACACCTATCGGTACGCCTCCTAATACCATTGCCCTGAAATACCTGAACGATCCAGAAGGCCTGAATCTGGGTCTGGGCTTCGGACAGTGGATGATGTTCATGTTCCCGCTGGTCATCGTTCTACTGTTGATCAGTTGGTGGATTCTGTTGAAGATGTTCCCTTTCACTCAGAAGACTATTGAACTAAAAATTGATGGCGGCATGAAGAAAGGTTTCCACTCTAATGTTGTCATTGTGACTTTTTTCGTAACGGTAGCCCTGTGGTTGCTCGATAGTGTGACGGGTATCAACTCCTACACAGTGGCAATGATTCCTTTCATGGTATTTGCCCTGACGGGTGTGATTAACAAGCGCGACCTGGAGCAGATTAACTGGAGTGTGATCTGGATGGTGGCAGGTGGCTTTGCATTAGGCTACGGACTGAACAAGTCGGGATTGGCAGAGAATGCCGTTAACAGCATTCCCTTCGGCGACTTCTCACCATTGCTTATCCTAATTCTGGGTGGTATGATTTGTTACCTGCTGAGTAACTTTATTTCTAACTCAGCTACAGCAGCCCTGCTGATGCCTATCTTGGCTATTGTGTGTGGCGCTATGGGTGATAAACTGGCAGCCATTGGTGGTACGCCAACCGTACTTATCGGTGTGGCTATTGCAGCGTCAAGTGCTATGATCCTGCCTATCTCTACACCCCCCAATGCGTTGGCATTCTCTACCAATCTGGTACAACAGAAGGATATGGCAAAGATTGGCGTCATCGTGGGCGTCATCTCTATGCTGTTCGGTTTCGGATTGGTTTATATGATGGGTGTGCTGAAGCTGATATAGTTCATGGTTAAAACTTAAAATAATATGATGAAGAAACTATTTGTAGCCGCATTGCTTTTCGTGGCAGGTGCAGCAACAATGATGGCACAGCAGATGCCTGCCATCCCCGTAGACCCCGATGTAAAAATCGGTAAGTTAGATAACGGACTGACTTATTACATCCGTCATAACGCATGGCCTGAGCAACGTGCTGAGTTCTATATTGCTCAGCGTGTAGGTTCTATTCAGGAGAACGACGACCAGCGTGGACTGGCTCACTTCCTGGAGCACATGTGTTTCAATGGCACTGAGAACTACAAGGGTAACGACATCGTGAAGTGGTGTGAGACCGTAGGTGTGAAGTTTGGACAGGACCTTAATGCCTATACCTCTATTGACCAGACGGTGTATAACATCTCTAATGTGCCTACCACTCGTGAGGGTATCATTGACTCTTGTCTGCTGATTCTTCATGACTGGGCCGACGGCCTGCTCTTGGAACCCGCGGAGATTGACAAGGAGCGTGGCGTGATTCATGAAGAATGGCGTATGCGCACCAGTGCTCAGATGCGTATGCTGGAGCGTGACCTGCCTCGTCTCTATCCCGATTCAAAATACGGTTACCGTATGCCTATCGGCACGATGGAGGTGATTGATAACTTCAAGCCTGAGGTGCTTCGCGCTTACTATGAGAAGTGGTATCGCCCTGACAATCAGGCTATCATCGTAGTTGGTGATGTTGACGTCAACCTGGTGGAGCAGAAGATCAAGAACCTGTTTGCTCCCATCAAAATGCCTGCCAACCCTGCTGCTGTGGTGGCAGAGAATGTGCCCGACAACAAGGAGGCTATCATTGTGGTTGATAAGGACAAGGAGATGCAGTATAGCATCGTGGAACTGATGTTCAAGACCGATCCTATCCCCGATGAGATCAAGGAGAATATGCAGTATCTGGTTATCGACTATCTGAAGAACGCCTGCCTTGGTATGCTCAACGACCGTCTGGCTGAGTTGGCACAGAAGGCCGATTGTCCCTACCTACAGGGTAGCGTGGGCTATGGCCAGTACCTGCTGTCGAAAACTAAGGACGCCTTCGAGGTGAGCGTGCTGCCCAAGGAAGGTCAGACCGAAGCTGCCTTGAAGGCTGCTTTCGTTGAGGCTCGTCGTGCTGCTCAGTTTGGCTTTACCGCTACTGAGTACCAGCGTTATAAGTCAAACTTCATCAGCCAGTTGGACAAGCAATATTCTAACAAGGACAAGCGCTTCAACCGCCAGTTTGTCAACGAGTATGTACAGAATTACCTGGCTAAGGAGCCTATCCCTAGTCTCGATGACTACTATCAGGTGATGAAGCAGTTGGTGCCCGCACTCCCCTTGGAGGCCATCAACCAACTGATGGGACAGTTCTTCGAGGACAAGGACTCTAACATGGTTGTGCTCAATATGAACCAGGAGAAGGAAGGTGCCGTTTATCCCACTGAGGCTTCATTGAAGAAGGCTATCGATGATGCCCGTGCTCTGCAGTTGGAGGCATATGTTGATAATGTGAAGGACGAGCCCCTGATTACCAAACTTCCCAAGGCTGGTAAGATTAAGAAGGAACTTTCGGGCATGAAGTTTGAAAGCAGCGAACTGACGCTGAGCAATGGTGTGAAGGTCATCCTAAAACATACCGATCTGAAGAAAGACCAGGTGGTTCTTTCAGCAGAAGGCTTTGGTGGCTCTTCACTCTATGGTGAGAAGGACTTCGCCAATATCAAGCTGTTTGACGATGCTATCGAGGCCAGCGGACTGGGCAACTTCTCGCATACCGAGCTAGAGAAAGCCCTCGCAGGAAAGATTGCAGGTGCCAGCATGGCTCTGGATAACAACCGTGTCATCATCTCAGGTTCTTCAACACCTAATGATGTTGAGACCATGCTGCAGTTGGTATACCTCTACTTCACCAAGATTAACAAGGATCAGGAGTCATACGACAACATGATGAAGACTCAGGAGCTGATGTTGAAGAACAAGTTGCTGCAGCCCGAGTCTGTATTCAGCGATTCTCTGTCGCTTACCCTCTCTTGTCACAGCAAGCGCTTCGCACCCCTTGCCACCGAGGATCTGCAGAATGTGGATTACGACCGCATCCTTCAGATGGCTAAGGAGCAGACCAGCAATGCCGCTGCCTTCACATTTACCATCATTGGTAACTATGACGAGGCTACCATCCGTCCTCTCATCGAGCAGTACCTGGCATCGCTACCCTCTCAGAAGAAGGTTGTGAAGGGTAAGGATGTGGATGTCTTCTTCAAGGGCGAGGTGATCAACGACTTCAAGCGTAAGATGGAGACACCTAAGGCCATTGCCGTGATGACTTGGATGAACGATAAGATGGGCTACACTTTGCAGAACATCATACGTACCTCTATGGTAGGCCAGATTCTCTCAATGATCTATACTGAGAAGATTCGTGAGGAGGCTTCTGCTGCCTATAGTGTTGCCGCACAGGCAGGTATTCAGCGCGATGACTTCCGCACTATGACACAGGTCCTCGTCTACTGTCCTATGAAGCCTGAAAAGGGCGACATCGCTACGAAGATTATGAAGGAAGAGGTTGAGAACATGGCCAAGACCGTTGATGCAGAGAAGCTAAACAAGGTGAAGGAATATATGCTGAAGGCCATCGACGATCAGACAAAAACCAACGGCTACTGGTTGCAGCAGTTGAACCGTATACGCAAGTTCGGCATTGACACCCACACCAACTACAAGGCTGTGGTCAACGCACAGACTCCAGAAACCATCGCTGCCTTCATGCAGGAGTTCCTGAAGCCAGGTAATCGTGCCGAGGTAATCATGCTGCCCGAGGAATAATTCGTATAGATGACAAGAAATATCATCTTTATAATCACTTGTGCTGTCCTGCTGTGTTTCAGCGGGACAGCCTTGTCTCAGACCTCTGGTGAGCGTCATGAGCACACCCGTATTGATGACTATGTCCAGTATGCGCCTATGGCTGCAGGCTTGGGACTGGGTTGGCTGGGTGTTGAGGCCCGCCATTCGGGTCGCGACCGTGTGCTCCTGACGGGTACCGCCTTCTGCACGCTGACCGCCATTGCCGGTGGACTGAAATACACCATCCATGAGGAACGCCCAGATAAGACCGACAGCAAGTCCTTCCCCTCAGGTCATGCCGCCCGTGCGTTCATGGGAGCCGAATTGGTGCGCATGGAATATGGCATAGGGTGGGGTGTTGCTGCTTATGGCACCGCTGTTGGTGTGGCCTGTCTGCGCGTCTATAACGATCGCCATTGGTGGCAGGATGTGGCAGCGGGTGCAGGTATCGGCATCCTGTCTACCCATATCGCCTACTGGGTATTGCCTCTGGAGAAGCGCATCCTGGGGTGGGACGATGAGCAGGCCATGGTGATTCTGCCTACCTATCAGCCAGATACGAAGACCGTCGGCCTGTCGCTCTCATACTCTTTTTAACCGAAAAACTGACTAAAATTTGGCTATTTCACGAAAAGTCAGTACCTTTGCACCCTCAAAATAAAACTACATTATAATATATATTATGTCATATCTATTTTCATCCGAATCAGTATCAGAGGGACATCCCGATAAAGTGGCCGACCAGATTAGCGATGCCATCCTAGACCAGTTCTTGGCTTACGACGACCATGCCCGTGTGGCCTGCGAGAGTTTTGTGACTACCGGTCAGGTGGTCATCATGGGCGAGGTGCGCAGCGATGTGTATATCGACCTTCAGACCATTGCGCGCAACACCATCAAGAAGATTGGCTATACCAAGGCCGAGTATCAGTTCGACGGCAATTCTTGTGGCATTCTGACGGCTATCCACGAGCAGAGCTCTGACATCAATCAGGGTGTTGACCGTGCCGACGAGGACAATCAGGGTGCTGGCGACCAAGGAATGATGTTCGGCTATGCTACCAACGAGACAGAGAACTACATGCCCGTATCTCTCGACCTGGCGCACCTCATCATGCGCACACTGGCTGATATCCGCAAGGAAGGCAGACAGATGACCTATCTGCGTCCCGACTCCAAGAGTCAGGTTACCATCCAGTACAGCGATGCCGGTATTCCCGAGCGTATCGATACCATTGTGGTTTCCACACAGCACGACGAGTTCGATGAGGACGAGCGGATGTTGGCTCAAATCAAGGCTGACGTCATCAATATCCTCATCCCCCGTGTGAAAGCACAGATTCATAGCGAGAAGGTGTTGGTGCTGTTCAACGATGACATCAAATACTACGTGAACCCCACGGGAAAGTTCGTTATCGGAGGCCCTCACGGCGATACCGGTCTCACAGGCCGTAAGATTATTGTCGACACCTACGGCGGCAAGGGTGCTCACGGTGGTGGTGCCTTCAGCGGCAAAGACTCTTCGAAGGTTGACCGCTCGGCTGCCTATGCTGCTCGTCATATTGCGAAGAATATGGTTGCAGCGGGCGTTGCCGACGAGATGCTCGTTCAGGTAAGCTACGCCATCGGTGTGGCCAAGCCCATGAATATCTATGTCAACACTTATGGTCGTTCGTGTGTGAAGATGAGCGACAGCGAGATTGCTAAGAAGATTGAAGAGCTCTTTGACCTGCGTCCGAAGGCTATCGAGCGCACGCTGAAGCTGCGCCAGCCCATGTATCTGGAGACAGCCGCCTATGGTCACATGGGACGTCAGTCGGAGACGGTGAAGAAGACCTTCACCAGTCACTACCATGAGACGAAGACCATCGATGTGGAACTCTTCACTTGGGAAAAATTAGATAGGGTAGATGATATCAGACGCGCATTTGGATTATAAGTCGCTATCACTCCTTAACGACTCACTGCTGTGCACCGACTCGGTGCACAGCAATAGTTTCGGAGTGGCAGGAGAGCCGATTTCCGACCTGCTGAGGCTCGACAGCACCGTCAACCTGATGATGCTGGGGTGCATGGTGGTCTTTCTTGTCTTACTGGCACGTTTCCGTGAGTTCTTCGTCCGCCAACTCAGTGCTATCTTGTATGAGACTCATGCCGACGAGATCAAAATCTACACCACGCAAGAACATGTCATGCAAATTGTCATCATCTTTGTTGGCAGCCTGCTATTGTCTTTCACGGTCTTCTTTCTGGCTACCCAAACGCATGTCCCCTTGGAATCTTTCCCCAACAAGCTCACTATTATTGCCATTACCCAGTTGTTCATCGTGGGCTATCTCGTTGTGAAGGGTGGCATTCAGTATGTGGCGAATGTGGTGTTCTTTGGAAGGCGTCGTGCCAACTATTTTTACTGCATTCAGGTTTTCCTCTCCGCCTGCACGTCCATACTTCTTTTCCCCATCACTCTCCTCTTGGTATATTCAATAATGAGTGTGAAAATATTGGCGTTTAGCCTTGCTTTTGTTCTTGTTTTGAACAAATTATTGACATTTTACAAGGCTTGGACCATATTTTTCCGACAAAATGGTCTTTTTTTGCAAATTTTTTTGTACTTTTGCACCCTCGAAATCGCGCCTCTTGCTGCAGCTGGCGGCATTTGGTTCTCGATTTTCAACGGATTGAAATAATTTTTAGGATATTAGAGAATGATTAAAAAGATTCTGGTTTCACAACCAAAGCCTTCAAGTGAGAAGTCACCTTACTACGATATCGCAAGCAGGTTTGACGTTGAATTGGTGTTTCGTCCATTCATCAAGGTAGAGGGTATTAGCGCACGTGAATTCCGTACTCAGAAAGTAAGCATCCTTGACCACACAGCTGTCGTGTTTACCTCACGCCATGCTATTGACCATTTCTTTAATCTGGCTAAGGAATTGCGTGTTACGATTCCTGAGGATATGAAGTATTTTTGCGTTACTGAGACGATAGCACTCTATATCCAGAAATACGTTCAGTATCGTAAGCGCAAGGTGTTCTTTGGCACTACAGGCAAGATGGATGACCTGCTGCCTACGATGGTGAAGCACAAGACGGAGAAATACTTGGTGCCTATGAGCGATGTGCACAATGACTCTATCTCTAATCTCCTTGATTCCAAGAAGTTGCAGCACACCGAGTGTGTTATGTACAAGACCGTGAGCAACGACTTTACTGATGAGGAAATCAAGACGTTCGATTACGATATGCTTCTTTTCTTCAGTCCTGCAGGTATTGAGTCGCTAACCAAGAATTTCCCCAACTTCAATCAAGGCAAGATAGCCATTGGTACATTTGGGCCTGCTACTGCCAAAGCTGTTCAGGATGCCGGACTCCGTCTTGATCTTGAAGCCCCCAGCGAGAAATATCCTTCGATGACAGGTGCTTTGCAGCACTATCTGTTGATGCAGGAAGACTGATTTAACCTTATATTATATATAGTTAGTGACGGCTCCAGCACGTTTTCGAAAAAAGGAGCGAATCGTCAGCCAGAAACTGATAGAGGAACTCTTCGGTGGAGGCAAGAGCCATTCTTTGGCAGCCTTCCCACTGAGAGTCGTGTATATGCAGCTAGAGCGCCAAGACAGGCAAGAGCCAGTCGAGGTGCTCATTAGCGTTCCAAAGAAGAGGCTTCATCATGCTGTAGACCGCAATCGTGCGAAGCGACAGATTCGTGAGGCATATCGTCTGCAGAAACAATTGCTGACGGAGAAAATGGCTCAGGGACAAACGGTAGATATTGCCTTCGTGTGGCTCTCCGATCAGTTGCTTCCCTCTGCAGAGGTTAATGGTAGGATGAAGAACTTGCTGGAGCGGATAGCGAAAAGGATTGAGGCTTGAGGTTTATGAAGCAAATAGGACATTTTATCGTGTTAGTCCTGAAATGGATTTTGCTGATACCCATCATCTTCTATCAGAGATGCATCAGTCCCTTCACGCCGCCTGCCTGCCGCTTTACGCCCACCTGTTCGCAGTATGCCAAGGAGGCTATTACCAAACACGGTCCGATAAAGGGACTCGGATTGGCCATCTGGCGAATTCTAAGATGCAACCCTTGGGGGGGGAGCGGATATGATCCTGTGCCGTGAGAGTGGGCGTAACGTGCGTAATACCAATATAACGTAATAACGAAATAATGAAAAAAGAATAGATATGAAAAAGAATTTTGTAGAAGAACTGAAATGGCGCGGTATGCTGGCACAGATCATGCCTGGCACAGAGGAACTGCTCCAGAAAGAGATGGTAACAGCTTATCTGGGTACCGACCCTACTGCAGATTCTCTGCACATCGGTCACTTGTGTGGCATCATGATGCTCCGTCATCTGCAGCGCTGCGGTCATAAACCCATCATCCTCGTTGGCGGTGCCACAGGTATGATTGGTGACCCAAGTGGAAAAAGTCAGGAGCGCAACCTGCTGAACGATGAGACCCTGCGTCACAATCAGGAGTGCATCAAGGCACAGGTAGCCAAGTTCCTTGATTTTGAGAGCAAAGAGCCTAATGCAGCCGAGATGGTAAACAACTATGACTGGATGAAGAACTTCACCTTCCTTGATTTCGCTCGTGAGGTTGGTAAGCATATCACCGTGAACTATATGATGGCTAAGGAGAGCGTACAGCAGCGTTTGAACGGTACTGCTCGCGATGGTCTTAGCTTCACCGAGTTCACCTACCAGCTCCTTCAGGGCTACGACTTCCTTTACCTCTATCAGCACAAGGGCGTAAAACTGCAGTTGGGTGGTAACGACCAGTGGGGTAACATGACCACTGGTACTGAGCTCATCCGCCGCACACTGGGTAACGAGGTTGAGACATTCGCACTCACCTGCCCGCTGATTACTAAGAGTGACGGTAAGAAGTTTGGTAAGACCGAGTCTGGAAACATCTGGCTCGATCCTAAGCGCACCACACCTTATCGTTTCTATCAGTTCTGGCTCAACGTATCCGACGACGATGCCGAGCGTTACATCAAGATCTTCACCTCGCTCGAGAAGGATGTCATTGAAGCCCTCGTTGAGGAGCACAAGCAGGATCCTGGTCGCCGCGTGCTGCAGAAGCGCTTGGCCGAGGAGGTGACAGTATTGGTTCACTCTCAGGAAGCCCTCGATATGGCTATTGAAGCCTCAAACATCCTCTTTGGTAAAGCCACCAAGGAAGCCCTCGAGAAGCTCGACGAGCAGACCTTCCTCGATGTATTCGATGGCGTAGAGAAGTTCGAGATTTCCAAGGATCAGCTCGGCCAGCCCGCTGTAGAGCTCTTCACTACAGTAGCTCCCGTCTTCCCCTCGAAGGGTGAGATGAGAAAGATGGTGCAGGGTGGTGGTGTTTCTCTCAATAAGGAGAAACTCACCGACCAGAACCGTGCTATCATCGCAGAAGATCTGATTGACGGCAAGTACCTGCTGGCTCAGAAAGGCAAGAAGAACTATTACCTCATCACTGTGAAGTAATTTTATCACAAACATATCCAAAGAAAAAACGTGAGTTCAGTCTTGAGCTCACGTTTTTTTTAGTACCTTTGCAGTCAAAATTCAGGAAACTATGTCAACATTCTATACCATCCTTGCCAGTATCATCGGTCCCATCATAGGCATTGCCGTCTATATTATCATAGAAAATAGGCGCACAGCAAAGAAAAAAGTTAAGAAAGCAGCTGATACCATGCTCGATGACATCAGCTACATACAAGAGATACAGCATCTGTCTGGACAGATTGGATTTGTGTTGTGGCAGCAGTATGACATCCTGTTAGCAGCACGTCCCTACTTCTGGGAAGCAATAGTCGACTATGCCGCCTATATGGAATCAGCAGATTTAAACAATATAGATAGTCTTACAATAACAGAGAAGCCTGGCGAACCAGCCACCGAACTGGCTCATGTCTACAACCAAGCCAAAGGTGGCCTGAAAAATTTCGACAAGTTAACAGCGGAAAAGGCGTCACTGGGTATTGCTGGCCATAGCCACACATTGAATGAAAAGGTGAAAATCGTATGGTTCAATCAAACAAGATTCATCAGGATTTTCACCCCGCTTAATGACGAGACCCTCATCACCAGATATGCCGAGACCCTCATCAGACGAACATTTGGCACTGAAGACACCATGAAACTCGCGAAGCCTGTACCTAAGGAGCAATAATGTTTAATCTGTCCAAACTTTGGGGTTCACTTCAAACCTGTCCCGCAGATCTCTAGGTACGAATAAGCAAGAACAATATAATATTATTTATACAACTACGGCAGTTGCGATGCATAAGTATAGGGTTTATGAGAGCTAAGTGGCATACTTAGGAAAATAAGTATTATACTTAGAAGCGTAAAGTGGCACTTTGTGATTATGGAGCTGCCGGTTCGTCGGCCTTCCGCTCCGTCCTCGTCACCCTTGAGCCCTAAGCTCGTCATCCTTGAGCGGCGTGCTCGTACAGTTTTTGGAAAGACCCACCCCAATCTTTCTGAAATGCCTTTGTGTAAAGGGAATACAGAAAACAAGCACTAACCCCAACACTCCCCCCAACATTCCCCCCAAGACTAACCCCAACACCCACCCCAAGAGGTTGAAAGTTCTTGCGTCCCGTTGGTAGCAAGCAACCTTTGGTCGAGCGGAAGGTTGATGGTCGGGGGGAGTGTTAGGGTGGGTCTTGGGGGGAATGTTGGGGTGGGTGTTGGGGGGAGTGTTTAAATAGCTATCTATCTTATACAAAGGCATTTACAGATATTTGGGGTTAGTGTTGCATAAAAGGATCGAAAAGATCATGGGAACAGGCTTTTGATTCATCGTTCTCATATCTATAGAAAGGTTCTAATGGTTTAACTACTTGTAAAGATATACGGTATTTTGGATACGGCAAAAAAAGAATAAGGAAAATAGAAAGAAAAAAGTGACCGCTACCTATTTGAATAGCGGTCACTTTTCTTCTTGATATGAATGTAATCAATCCTACAAATACGATTACAAGCGTAGTCCTACGTTGATTCCCCAAGTGTCGAACTTAAAGTCTGCTTTACTAGCCCCACGGCTATATCTGCGATATTTCCTCTCGTACTCATTGTGCATATAATAGATACCGAGATTGAAGTTGCCCCAACTGTAGCCTAATGAGGGGATAACAAGGATTTGATCTTCTGTTTTGTCAACATTGGTGTCGTGGTTGGTAGGGATAGCTGCACCAAATTTCAGGCCTGCATACCATGTGTTTGCAGAACGTGAAAGATTGAAACGCATGTCGTAGCCCACAGGCACGAAGTTATAAGGCGTGTCCCAGTCCTTAATCTTATTCATTTGGAATCCTGTAAAGAATCCAAGATAGAAGTATGGACCGAACTGATAGCCATAGGAAGCAGTAATCATAGGTGCGAAAGAAACGTCTTCATCATGATTATCAATCTCCGCTTGGCCTCCGCCAAAATAGAAATCCATGTAGCCCTTGAATCCGCGATGACGGAAGGCAGGCTCTTTCTCCTCACGGAAGCTAGAAGCCCCTAAGATGTTAGACCTGCTGCTGCCCGACTTCCTGACGTATACCGGTGCAATGCCACGGAATGTGGGATTGCTCCATACAGAATCATCGAGGGTGCGGAAATTCTGATACCATGCCGGACGGCCACTCACAGTAATGGATGTAATTTTCTTACCAGTGAAGAGCCCGCTCTTTTGGGTTATTACATAGCGAGGGTCAAGCAGCACATCAGCACCACCGGCCATCTCAAGAGCTTTTGCTTCTACGGCTTGTTTGACATTCTTATCGCCAGCCTTGCGCAGATCTTTACCTACGGGGTCAATGGTTGCAGTGACACGCTGATCGGCCACCTTCAGGTCAGCCACAGTAATTGATTTGATGTCTGACTGTGTGTCGGCCGTTCTGGCTGTTTTCACCATGGTTTGGCACGATGATAGGGCGAGCACTGCGAGTGAGAGAAACGCTAATGCTTTCTTCATAGTCGTTGCCCCTTTCTATTACTTAAACAAGCCCTTCAAGAAACCACCTTCACCCTTGTTTACATTATTCTGATAGCCAGCACGGAAGAATGGGTTGCACCATACGGAATCATTCAGTGAACGGTAATTCTTATATTTTGCAGGGTGACCAGAAACGATGACCTTGTCGATAGACTTACCGAAGATGAAATAATTGGTTTGCTGGACGGTATATTCGGCATTGACCAATACGTCGGCATTGTCTTTCTTTAGAGCCTCCTGCTCAGCAGCATGTTTGGCGTTAGCCACACCAGCGCGTTGAATCTCCTTAGAAGGAATGTACTCTACAACCACACGGTTGGGGGATACCTCAAGGTCGGCAACAGTAGCACAAAGCAGTGACGCAGGCGTGTCGGCTGTTTTTGCAGTCTTAACAGTTGTGGTGCATGAGACAAGTGCAAATACAGCACCTGCAAGGATAAATAACTTTTTCATAATGTTTGTTTTTTGTTAATTGTTTAGACTCACAATGAATTAGTAGTACGTTTTAGGTGTTGTCTCAGTACCGTGGGAGTCATTGGCACGGATATCGACCATGCAAAGATAAAGAATGTTTTTCAATTATTCACATTTTCTAACCATAAAAAAGTGTTAATTTTTATTGCGAAGAATATTCTTTGTAAAAATTTGGCAGTTCGCCAAATTATTCGTACCTTTGCGGTCGAATTTCAAACAATTCGCCCGCGAATATGGGCTGCACCTCAGCAAAAAGCGAGCTTTCTGCATTCGGTTTGCACCATACTTGCACCAAAGATTGGACGATGGTGTAATGGTAACACTACAGGTTTTGGTTCTGTCATTCCCGGTTCGAATCCGAGTCGTCCAACCATAAAAAAGAGAGACTATCAATAGCCTCTCTTTTTTGTTTTTTATCGATGAATGAAGTCTTACTTCACAATCCATTCAAACAGACCTGACGAGAAGTCATCGGGCTGAGTAACCTCCAGTCGCAGGGACTTGGTCTTCACAGGGTTGAAGTTCACCGTGCAGGCAGCACCACGAACCGTTGGATAGCCATCGGCACCCTGTACAGGCTGCCACTGTCCCTGCTCGTCCTGATAAAGGATACGCCATGACTTCGGCACACGGCAACCACCCCAGGGGGCATCATCAAACCAATAGACGGTACAACTCTGAACGGTAGCAGCCTGTGGGAACTCATAGGCGAGCCATTCCGTAGTAGCCTTCTTTGGCCACCAATGGGTATAAGGCATCGAACGGTCGTTCTCATCACGTGGCACCAGTCGGTCATTGATAGACGAGAGAGCTGGCACACGCGAACCACTGGTCACCTTACTTTCGCTGGCCAGTGTGGCGGGCTGTGCAGGTGTCGTAGCCTTCAAGTCCTGAGGCAGCCATACACGCATCTTTCCAGAGCCACGATGACACCATGCATAATAAGGAATCAAGGTGAGTGTCTGATCTTTCGTTGTGAGTTTACCCTGCTTGTTGAAGTCGAGCGTCTGGGCATCAGTAGTAAGGGTCACCACTGGCGTACCAGCAATCTCAGCCTTGCCAAGGGTAAACTGAGGTTCCTGATTAACAAGGGCAGAGAAGATATCAAACTGATTATCGGGATGCTCGGCACAGTAAACCAATGGGCCACGCTCGATAGCCACCATACCACGGTCGGCCTCCACCTTATTATTAGCACGCACGATGCGAGGCTCCATATCAAAGTGAATCTGTACCTTGTCGCCCTTCTTCCATTTGCGGTTAATGGTGATATAATCGCGATTCTCAGGATAGTACTCTTGACCGTTGACGCTCACCGTATAGCCGAGGCGCTTGCCATCGGTATAAGTATAGAGGTCGGAGGGCACCACCTTGCCTCTTACCCAACCAGGGATGCGGATTTTCAGGGTAAACTGACCTGCGGTATTCTTATCAACATTGATGGTGATGTCGCCATCCCAGGGATAGTTAGTATGCTGTGAGAGGGTCACCTTCTTCTTGCCAACAGACAACTCACTCTTGTTTGAAAGGAACAGGTTCACATAGACATCCTTATCCTTCACCGCATACACATAACCAGGCAGCGAGGGAATAAAACGACAGATGTTTGAGGGACAGCAGGCACATCCAAACCAAGCCTGACGCTGGTGTTGACCCATCGACTCCAATGGGTTGGGATAAAAGAAACCATTACCCTCGAGGGAAACGCCTGAGATCAGTCCGTTATAAAGCGTACGCTCCAACACATCGAAGTACTTAGATTCACCATGAAGCAAGAACAGACGGTAGTTTACATAGACGTTACCAATGGCTGCGCAGGTTTCACAATAGGCACTCATATTGGGCAGCTCATAGTTCTTGCCAAAGGCCTCGCCACTGCTGGTAGCAC
>CAZIKA010000053.1:0-15877 GCA_964539705.1 uncultured Prevotella sp.
TAAAGGGCGATTTTCTGTATTCTGTCAGGATCTTGGCGTAATCTGGAAGAGGGCTTATCGACGCACCCCCATGCTCTGTGATGGGTGCTCGACGATGTGCTGCAGTGTGGCCTTCAGCTTTGCTTCCTGGGCCTCGTCGATGAGGTGACGACCGCCGATATGGTTACCCAGCTCCAGGCATATTCTGCCTGCCAATACTTCGCGGTTGTACTGACTGCCAGGCTGACCGCCCATTCCATAGCCGGGCACCTCGTCACTCATTTTCATGTACTCATTGAAGGCATCCTCTACCCAACGGTAGCCCGTGTGCATGCCTTCGCCAGTGGCGTGCTGCTTTGCATAATCCAGCAACTCGCCCCACTTATCTCTGATGTCCTGTTCTGTTGTCATAGTAATATTATATTATATTTCGCCTTTGATTTTCTTTTCGTAATACTCATTAGTCGTGTCAATGGCTCCTTTAATCCATTCCTCTGGATAAGTCTTCACCCATCCTATTATCTCGGATAACATAAGAAAAACATCGTGGCTTATATTACCCTTAAAATCCTCAAATTCTTCTATCACTTCCTGACAGTATAAGTTGACTTGATCCGGATGGTCTTTGGCTATGTCACCCAGTGACTTTAATATATCCGCAACACTTTCAGGCACACGGATGGCCTTGGTTGCCATCTTTCCCTCTGGGTTCCTGGGCTTGCGTCCGGCCCCCTTGGGATTCCTTTCTTCAGGGGAAAGGCCTTCTTTCTCCTTTTCGCGCGTGGTATATGCCGACAGCTGCTTTACAGAAGGATCATTAGCCACCATTTCACGGTACTTCTCTTCTACCTCGTTGGTGCCATAATCATAGCCGTCGTTCCATCCTTCCTGATATCGGTCATCTCCTTCGTCGTTGCCCTCTTCATCCTCAAAGTGCAAAGTGTCACCGTTGAGGGTTGGTGCATGATGTCCTGCAGACATGAATTTCTTGACGTTCTGGTCAACCATCACCTTTCCGTCTATCAAGGTTCCGACAATCCTCATGCCGTCGAGAGTGCGGCATCTGGACAGGGCGACATATAACATGCCAGGCTGAAATATTGAGCTGACATCTACATTCACTTTGTCATAGGTCTGTCCCTGGCTCTTATGGATGCTGATAGCCCATGCGAGCTTGACGGGGAACTGTTTGATGGTTGCCCTGACGGTCTTAACCAACTTGGGCTCTTTCCCGTTGGCATCTCGTATCTCATATTCCTCGATATTCCATTCGTTACGCTCAACCTTGACGGTATTCCCTCCGTCGATCTTTACGGTGATACTGTCATCTTCCAGTTCCTTGATGGTGGCAAAAGAGCCATTGACCCATCGCCCATCAGGATCGTTGGTAATCATTATTACCCTTCCTCTGACTACAAGTTCCAGCTCTTTTTCCGTTGGATAATCGCCGGCCTGTGGTGTTCCGGTGTCAATGCTGATGTATTTACGTTTTTTATTGTTCTTAGCTAACGTGCGGAGCATCCTCCCGTTAATAGAACGGACTTCGTCGTTACGCCCACAGAGGGTTACTGCTGTCGGGTCCGGTTCCTGAGTATTCATGAATACGGAAAGGTCGGGGATGCCCTCTCTGATGTTGTCGAGAGCTTTGATGTATTCTTTATCGGTTTGGCGCATGGACTCCTGCAACTCTACTGTCTGGAGTCTGAGCTGCTGCCATTGTGGTGTCTCGAAAGCATAGAGCATTTCTCCCCAGATTGCCTTGTAGGCTTCCTCTTCTGCAGGAACCACGAAAGGAGGCAGCTGATAGAAGTCACCGACAACGATTAGCTGTTTTCTCTTGCTGTCATCCTGGGATTTCCACACATCGAGGATGGTATTGGCAACATAAGAAAACAAGTCGGCTCGGACAGTCGAGATCTCGTCGATGATGAACACATCAATCTTCCGAAGTACGTCGAGCTTCTTCTTGTCGAGACATCTCTTGTTTCGTCTGTCGATAACGCCGGAACCAGGACGGAACAGACGGTGAATGGTGCTGCCTCCAACATTGAGGGCAGCGATTCCCATAAATGCACAGGTGGCTACGTTATACCCCTTCGAGGCACACCACTTTTTGATATGGTCTACGAGAAATGACTTTCCGCTTCCACCTTTACCGGTGATAAACAGATTCGCACCACCTATGAAGTTCCTGAAGGCGGTGTCCTGAGACGGGGTGAGTCTCATGATGCTATTGTCTTTCTTCTTTGCCATATCTCTACTTTTTAAGTTTCTCTGGGTGTAACAAGGTGTCGATGCACCACTGCCACCTGTCCCACAACCAAGGTATGTTTTCTTTCTTCAAGGCTCCGAACGGATTACCCTGGTATTCGCGCGTCAGTTCCCAAAGTACACCCTTGCATTTGCTCTCATCCTTCAAGGAAGGGTCTATCAATCTCCAGTACTCAAAGATGCAATCTCTCAGTGCCATCAACGCTGCTCTCTTTTCATCATCGCACGTCAGGTGTATGTGAGGGCCGTCATACATATAGGCAACTGCCAGTGATGCACCAAGGGCTTTTACCTTCGCTTTGTACACGTCTGACTCTGCGGGAGTAAGACGTTTGCTTTGCATATTCTGAAAATCATCCATAAACCAATCTCTTTTATTTGGGTACAAAGATACAAAAATTAATTTGCGTACACCAAATTAAAAAGTTAAATAAACATAATTGCGTACAAATAATTAAATTCGGTATATTTTAATTTGCGTACACCAAATTAACGTGCGGAAACATTTTTCTGCATAAATGTTTGGTAGAATGAAATAAAATACCTATCTTTGCACCCAAAAAGGTGGTCAAACAAACATATTGATAATATACGCCCCCCCTGGGTCGCTTTGAGCTTGCGAAAAGCGCACCCTGTTCACCATAAGAAAACCAAGGGTTTTCGAGGGTCATGTAGGTGGGTCAAACGACGTTGAATGCGATGGATGAACTGGCAAGAACAAACGGAACCAAGCAGAAGGTTGACACTCCGGTAGTGCTTCCTTCAGACGAGACTATGACTGGCGATGACCAGTTGAGTGAAGAGCAGAAGCAGAAGAAGGATGCTGCCGTCAAGCTCTTCCATGAGAAGAATGCGTTTCTCGGAAACCCCTCCATGACCGGCCTCAGGGTTCGCCAGCTCGACATCGATGATTTCTTCTCTGTGTTGTTTGAGCGTGACGATGAACTTACTAACGGCATTGTCCCCTTTGAGGAAGTCATGAGCAAGGAGTACAAAGACGTGTGGCTTCCACAGATCAAGGATCCCAACAACAAGCTGACGAAGAAGAAGCGCAACAAGGGGAAGGTACAGGTCGACTACTCCGGCTATGCCTGCTGGCGGTACAACCCCATCGTGTTTTACATTGCCGGGAAGAAAACACGCTACAACCGCAAAAAGAAGGTGGACGAGGTTGTCAACGACAACAAGCACCACATCATTTTCAAGAGTGCTGACAACGGCAAGTGTTTGATTGGGAGCGACGGCGAAGATGCTATGGATTGGCTTCGAAGGCGCAAGTTTGCAATCATGTCGCCTATCACGTATGTTGGCAAGTCCAACACCAAGGAGAACGCCCGGTACTTGTACGCCATGGCCTTTGACCTTGACGGCATTGACATGCAGCGCGTCAAGAACCTGTTCTTTCAGACGCAGAAGCGCGAATATCATGATGGGTTGGATCTGCCCGACAACCGCATACCGCCACCCAACATCATCACCAACAGCGGCAACGGTTTCCACTTGTACTACCTGATGGCCTTCCCGGTTCCTCTCTATGAGCGCAACTGGGATATACTCGACAGGTTCAAGGCTCGATTGACAGAGGTCATATGGAATGACGGCACATCCAATCTCGGTACCAAGAACAGACAGTCGCAGAATGTTTTCCAGGGATTCCGTCTGCCTGGCACCAGAACCAAGTTCGGTGAGATTGTCACCAGCTGGCATTACGTCGATGTCCCCTACTATACCATTGTAGACCTGAACAGATGGATTGGCCCTTCCCATCGACTGACAAAGGAGGAAATAGAAAGCATATACGGTAAGTATGTATATGACCCGACTGGCATTACGCTGACTGAAGCGCAGCGGCTTTGGCCTGAGTGGTACGCCCGTGTCATTGTGAACAAGAGAAAGGGTAGAGCCAAGTGGCATGTGAATAGAGCGGTTTACGATTGGTGGCTCAAAAGAATGCGCGACCCAGACGAACCGATACAGGTTAAACACCGCTATTGGTGCATCCTGACTCTGGTTGTTTACGCCATCAAATGCGATATTCCAAGGGAAGAGGCGTGGAATGATGCCGTATCACTCGTTCCCCGCTTAGAGGCTCTTACCTTTGAGGAAGACAACCATTTTACGGTTGACGATGTTGAGGATGCCTTTAGGGCTTACAAGGAGAAATACTGCTGTTGGCCCATCGATACCATCGAAAAGACCACGGCACTTGAAATGCCCCGTAACGTACGCAATGGACAGACGAGGGAAGAAAACCTTGAAGATGCAAGATATAAAAGAGATAAATACCGTAGAAGGCAAAAACTCCCCAAATGGGATGCCAACAACGGCAGGAAAAAAGCGACTGTCGATAACAGCTACATAGCTGAGCTTATAAGCTGGTGGATGGATGAGCACCCGAACGAAAGGAACATTTCACAGTGCGCAAGGGAACTGACTGAGATTCTGAACGCACAGCGTGAAATGAGACTGAATAGTGGACTGAAGAAGGATCAGAAGATTTCCAAGAAGATGATGACCGTCACCCGGGTAACGGTGAGAAAGTGGTGGAACTTAATAGAAGAAAACAGGGCAGAACAAGATCGTATATATGAAGAAGAGTCTCGCATGCTTTCCTATGAGTTGGCAGACTCTATCTATCAAGGAGCTGGACATTATGAATCTCCAGAAAGGGAACTGGGAAAGATATCCGGTCTGGAGTTCGATTAAATCAAAAAAGAGAAACGGACCAAAATCGAACTGTTTAATGGCGCATTCTTATTCGCCTTTTGACAGTTCGATTTTATTGTGATTTATTCGAACCCCTACACTGGGGCATAGACTACTGTCAAAATCGACGAATGTGTGTCAAATCTACTGGGCTTTTGGGCAAGAATCGTCGACTTTGGCTATCCCGTCGGCATCGGTAAATATAGACAATCATCTATATATTTATAGGGCAGTGTCTATAATTATAGACGTTTATCTATATTGCGGACGGCGCACATCTGAGCCAAAGGAGCTGCCGCCCATCACGGACAGCAGTCCCACGTCGCCAAATCATATCCAACAGGCACAGCAATGTAAAGGTAGCAACAGAATTGCAACAATATCAACTTTTTGTTGCTAAACTTGATGTAATGTCAACTTTCAGTTGATATTAGGTCAACTTTTTGTTGATATTAGTTGATATTCAGTTGATACGGCTTGATATTATGTCAAGTACGGCTATCTGTTAAACACTGCCTTTATCTCTTCGAGAGTGGCTGGTTTGATACCGTGATAATGCTCCTGTATTTTTTTGAGGTTGTCAGCAAGGGAGAGTCTTTTATCATACTCTGGCCCGGACTCGTCGAGCAACATGTTCCTGATACTGTCTGCACTGTGCTGTAGCCGCATTTCATACAGTTTTTTCTTCGATACTTTGTTCTGTGCCATAATTGATTTTGTAACAAATTCATTTATTGCGGCTGGGGTTTATACCTTCCATCCGCAGGAACCTGTAAACGGTTGATTTTGATTTGATGTTAAGCTGCTCTTGGATCTGCTGGATTGTCATTTCTGACTTGTAGAGTTGGGCGCAGGCTTTTGCCTTATCATTGGTGGTGTTCTTAGGCCTGCCAAACCTCTTTCCGGCTTTCCGGGCTGCAGCTCTTCCGTCCGCCGTCCGCTCAGATATCAGTGACCTCTCAAACTCTGCCAGGGCAGCAAAGATGTGCATGATGAGTTTGCCGCTGGTGCTACTTGCATCGATGCCATCTTTCAAGGAAATCACCCCTACCCCTTTCTTTTCAAGGTCGGTCATGATGTTCAGAAGGTCGCGCATCGAGCGGCCAAGTCTGTCGAGTTTATAAACCACCAGACAGTCACCTTCCCGTAGGTACTGGAGTGCTGCCTGCAGTTCTACGCGCTCCCCCACTCCACTGACTTTCTCAGTGTAGATCTTCTCACATCCGGCATCGGTGAGCGCCGTCAGTTGCATATCCAGGTGCTGCTCTTTGGTGCTGACGCGGGCGTATCCGATTTTCATAAATTATTAATTTAATAATTATTAATTTAATAAGGATATATATCCCATTCCTGCAGGGCTTCGTCTGGAGTGCAGCCGTGTTCCATGGCCTGCAACACCTCCCATTCAAGGTGATATTCCTTCGCCCTTGCCAAGGCTTCGGCTCTGGTGTACTTCGACGGTTGCGGGTGCAACCTGTACCACCAACGCCAGAATATTGATAATATTCTTCTCATTCTATTGTTCATCAAAACTTTCTGCTGCCATTGGGTAGTATGGCTGACATAAATCTGAATTTCTCAAACAGACATAATCATCATACCATTTCATGGGATGCTGTTCTTGCGACTCATAAGCATCGGAGAAATGCTTATATAACTTTGAGTATGGAATCTTCTCGTCAATAATGGTACGCAAATCATTCGTACCAAGAGGTATAATCTTCATACCATCGACGTAGTTGTCTGGATCCTGCGCGTCACAGTACATAATGAGTTTTCTCATTCTGAAATCACCAATGACGTTGATATGCAAATAGCTGGTGGCAAATACACTATAGCTATTCATGTTCTTAGTGCGCAGGAGGTGATTTCCTAAATGACGTGACACAGGCTCCATCTCCATACGGCGTTGGTTTGTGCCGTCGGCCAGCGTGGCCTCCAGTAAGACGGAATGTTCAGGATAGTCAGAACATGCCTTATATTCATATACGATATCTGCCTCTCCCCCTGCAGCATGTGTGACAGGCAGAAGATTGGAATCCAATGACAGCTTCAGGAAGTCCAGAATCTTACCTTTCTTTCCGCTGGCCTTCCACCAGATAATTCCCAATACATATTCAAAGATAGTTGGGATATCTGCGTTATCAGTCACCATACTATTGATTTCTTCGTCGTCCCTGTTGTCAAAGTCATCCAATAGAATCTTTAACTTGTCATCGGTAAACTTCTGATCTACGAGCTTATTAAAGCGGTCATACCTGATTCTGTCAACTTCGTCGTAAGCATCTTCTATAGTTGAAAGTGATGTTCCCAGCTCTTTGTTTAATCCATCTATCACTTTCTGTTCATCAAACACAAGAGCCGGACAGATGGCTGACATCGGGCAGCACTCTTCCAGAAGAGGACATTCTTTGTATGCCTGCTTATAAAGTTCGTCGATGACAGACTTGAAGAACTGCTTCGGCACCACGTCAAGTTTTACCTCACTATCTTCAAAGAGAAAACAATTAGTGAGTCCGAGATATCTTCTATTGAGGTCTTTATAATCCTCCAGCGTAGCCATCGCCTTGTTAACGTGCATAGTCAAATAGAAGAACCTCTTAAAGCTATCCTCTGACATGGTGACTTCCTCTGGCAGAGGAATAATGTGACCTTCAGGGTCTTTCTTTACTACTGCAGTAAGGGAAGTGTCAAACATCATCTGTTTCCACTTTATCTGAATAGAGCTTTGGAACGGCTTCAATGATTCAAACAGCGGATAAATCCGTGAAAGATCACCGCCCATATATACAGCGTGCATTTCCTCATAGAGAGGAACATACGATTTGTCATAGGCTGCACTTTTTCTATTCATGCCAACGGAAAGCAGCAAGTCCTTGGAGAAAACGTTACTGCAGAATCGTCTTAATCCTCTCTGGTAGTTTTCCCTGGACAAAAGGAACTCTTCTATAATCTTCTGAACGGATCCCCTACCCTTTCGGTATTCCTCGATACATTCAGCAATATAATTGGTGCTGAACTCGTCAACACAGAGGGGCATAAAATATGTAAACTCCTCGTAGGAAAGATAGTCGAGTTTTGTCAGCAAATACAACACGACAATTAACGGGCGAACAGTAGAACCGGCATCGTCGGTACTTAACTTTAAAAGCTGTTCAAGGTATAATTGAGAGTCCGGCGATATGCCAAGCTGGTTCTTTTTGAGTAGCGTTTCCTCATCGGAAATCTCTAACAGTTTCCTTCCGACATCGGTTAAACGATGATTCTCGTTCAGAAACCCCATGTCATAAAGGCCGCTGGTCTTTTCTCTGGCTGTCTTAAACTTCCTGTCTTCCGGCTCACCGCCTTCCATAAACTCGTTTTTTACGAGCCAGTCATAATACCGACATTTTATCCAATAAATGTCGTTCTGCTCTGGGAACATATATTTCTTTTCCCATCCATATTTTGAATACTCAGGCTTCTTCCAGAACTCATCGAGCAATCTTAGCTGCCATTCGGTCATCTTATTGAACTCCTTCGTTCTAAAGGACGTCGTTCCAAGCTTCCACAGGAAGGATGAGTATGGTATTCGTTCGTAACTCATAACTTTCAGTAATTAGTTATTAATACCTCCGATGATTCGGGTTTCTTTGATTTCTTTTGATAATTACTATAATGGTAGTCCATGAACAGCTCATGAACATGATAGTTGTTTTGTCCTACCCAATCTCTCAGGACAGTATTCTCCTTGCCCTCATGTTTAAGGACGTTTGAGAGAGCAAATTTGATGCCTCTGGCCGTCAGTCCGTCCAGCAGCTGCAGGAGATCCGTCTCGTCATTGTTCGTCCAGCCATCTTTTTCATTATATGTGGCAGTCGTAATAAGATATGGCGGGTCACAATATACAAGGCTCCTGTCTGTAAGGTTCCCAAAATCAAAATCCCTGAAGTCTTTTGTTTGGAACTCGCAGTCTTGCGCCCTGAGCGCGTCGAGGAACCTGATAAGCTTTCCTTCAATAACTGTATTGAAATCACGCTTACCGACAGGAAGATTGAACTCTCCGTTGCCGTTGAATCTCAACTGGTTATTAAAGCCGAAGAGAATCAACGTATAAAGTAGGATATAATACTGATTATCCTTCTTTGGATAAGTGTTAAACCTCTCCCGTAGCCGCAAGAACTTCTCGCGGTTATAGACAGATACACCGAGGTTTGCACCACCGCCGTAATATGCAAAGTCATGGTCTCTTGTCCGGCTGAATCCAAACTCATCTATCAAGGCATTAATCCTTGCTATAATGGTTTTGTTGCTCATTCTCCTGAGAGCCTTTATCAGTCCGATAAGCGGCTTTGAAGTGTCGTTATAGATGGTATGTCCGGCCTTTACATTCATACCGACATTACACCCACCACAGAAAAGATCTACAAACGTGTCTATCTCTGCAGGCATGAAAGGCAGCATCTGGTCTAAGATACGTGCCTTTCCACCGATGTAATTCAGCGGAGATGCTATGTAGTTCTTTATCTGTGTACGCTGCATAGAAATAGCCTTTCCTGATTGTCTTTATTAAATTCACTCTTTCCGGCATCGAAGCCTCGATACTCCATGGAGAACACCTGTACGTCACCACGAATGGAAAGGATGCGTATAATCTCGTCATCGGTTAGCTTCGCATTGGAACGGCATTGCAGCTTTTTCCCGTTGTTGTTATACGAGAAAAGAATATATCTGCAGTTCAGCTTCCGCACCAGATCTTCAAGTGCAACAGCAGCTTGAATGCTCTTGCAATACTTACTCTTCATGGAAGTCCTGTCCATCTTCTTAGCAATGCCATACACCTCCGGCTTGTTCCAGAGGGCAATGTTTTCAAGAAGATGGTACGCATCACAGTACTGGCGTGAATTATACGGAGGATCCAGGTATGCGACATCAACCTGTTCCTGGGCCGCTATGGTGTTGGAGTCTGCACAGTAGATGTGATTATTCTCATTCAGAGGATAATCATTTTCTGGCATTCTTAGTTCCAACACTCCTTCATATTTCCCGTCGCGGATGAATGAATCATAGTGGCCGCACGTATGCGATATTCTATCCATTGCATAGAACAGTGAGGTAATGACACATGCCTTTTCCCTCTCGTTGACCTCTCCACGACGGTATTTCTCTTCTATGTCATCACGGATATAGCCTATCTTCTGACAGGTTATCCCGTTGAAATAAGTGTCGCTAAAGTTCTGCGACATATAGTTGTCTTCGTGTGAGGCATCGAAGCTGTTGTAAAATTCCAATAAGCGTGTGAGCTTTTCCCTGTCAATCCTTTCTGGGGAAAACCAACAGAGGGCTGCAAAGTAGTTGCTCATCATCATGTCACAAACAACAAGTCTTTTGTCTGTGAATGATGACGCAACGCTTCCTGTTCCGGAAAAGACATCGAAGAAAGACTCTACATTATTGCAGTGGCTGTCAACAATGCCTTTAATCCAGCTCAGGAGCTTGTACTTGTTGCCGAGATACCGCCTATTGCTTATATTGAATGAATCCATTATATGGTCTTTAATACTCAATTATTAATTTAATAATTATTAATTTATTAATTATTAATTTCAAACTTGGACAGGGCGGTGATCTCCTTACCGTACTGTTTCTCGTAATTGGCAACACCCTTCTCCAGCATGTCGATGACGACGGCCACCTCCTTTTGTCTGGTATGTGCGGCAATCGCTCCCAGCTTGTCAATCAGTTCAAGCGGAAGAACGAATGTCTTACGTGAGGTGCCGGGCTTACATCCGGCAGCGGCTCCTTTTCCTGTATTGACTGTTGCCTTCTCTTGTGGTCTCGCTCCAACAAGAGAGTCGTGCTGCATCTGAACTGCATCCCTTGTATCCTGGGAAACATCATTAAAGTTGTCAAACTGCAAGGCAGATTTATTTTTCTCGTTACTCATATTATTAAATTATTAAATTATTAATTTATTAACCGACAACATTCAGGATGCCATCGACTGAAAATTCGATAGCCCTCTTCTGATACTCGTCGATGGGACGCAAGGTACTGCACCTTTGAACGGCAACACCCTGTTTGATTCTGGGAAGTACATGACCGCCATTCCGGCGAAACATGTCCTTGATGGCCTCTTCGTTTGGGTTCTTAATGCGCACGTCGATACAGTTCGGCAGGAACAACAGTTTTGCACTGATATTGGTGACCTTCAGGATCTTCGCAAAATCCATTGTGCGCATGATAACAACATCATCGTATCGGAATGGTATAACAATCGCGTCTGCAGACTCGAAATAGGGTAGGAGGTTCTGATTGACTGATCCGGGACAGTCCACCAGAACATAACTGTCGCCCATCTGTTTTGCCCGATCCATGAAGCCCCGTGCGTTCGTTGTGGCTTTCCATACTGGCCAGGGTGCTTCTGTATCGGGGTTATTCTTCAGTTCGATGGTCCTGAGCTGCATGACCGTCTGCCCCTCGTCTGCATCGAGGACGGCAACGGCTTTACCGATGCTGGTAAGATAGTTCGCAAGGTGGATGCACAGTGTTGATTTCCCTGTGCCTCCTTTACCGTTCGCTATAACGATGATCTTTGCCATAGACATTATTAAATTATTAATTATTAAATTATGAAATTATTAATTTCTGCAAAGATAGGGGTTTTCTACGAAACCACCAAATAATTTCGTGAGAATTTTCACGATGGAAGGAATTTTCTCCTTCTGACGCTCTGATGGGGTAGGGAGTACTCCTATTTCTCTTTCTTGGCTTCTTCTTCGTCCAGACAGTTCTTAATGATCTTAAGCAAATAACTGACCGGCGAATATATTGAGGGGGATTCTGCGGAACTCCTGCAGCTCTCCCAAAGTGATATGGCATCGGGCAGCAAACAGAACCTTTCAATGGTGTCTATGCTATCTTCGATGTACTTCTGTTCCTGTTCCTCTTTGCCAGCTCTGATTTTGGTCTGAAGGTAGCTTGTCACAACGTCTGGTGCCAATCCGTAGTTACAGAGCTTTGGTGTGATGAGTATTCCTGTCACCTTGCTCTTCTTTCTTTCCATGTCCTCCTTCATGACATCGAAGTCGAACGAACGCTGCATATTGGCATCGAACATCTGCTGGCATGGCTTCAGGATCTTGGCAACAAGGTTGTCAATTCTCCGATAGCTGTCAGGTGCTCCTATGGTTTTTACAAGGCGGTCTATTTCGTAATAGCCAGGTTCGTCCACCTCTAACCTACATATCAACTGATAAAGCTTCAGAGGTATGCCGTCCACCAGTTCCGGCGTGGATGACAGAACGGCTTCGGCCTGCTCGATCAGAGCTGCGGCACGAGCCAGTTTGTTGTTCGCTACAGTGGTAGCCTGGTACATCCGAAGCGGGTCTCTGAAACTGCTTTCGACGGATGCAACAGCCTCTCTCTCCTTGCTAATGTCAACAAGAAGTTTCTTTACATTGTTGGTTATCTGTAACTTTCCCATGCTTTCATCTTTTCGGCAAAGTTACATAATTCCTAAAATAACCCAATAGTTTGTTTAGGAATATTAGATATTATTTCACTAAATTATATCTTGAATGATTTTAGGGATAGGGTAGGAGAGAGGCGTATAAGGGGAGGGCTATGTCAGTCTGCGCAATTCTGCTTGTCTGTCTGGCTCTTCGAGCTGCCCTCTTTAACCACTCCCGATGGTCGCTCTGTGGTGCTAACCGCTATGGGGTCTCATTCGCCGACCCCTATACCCCTTGCTTGGGGTTTTCTCCGTCTGTCGCATCTCTTCGAACCGTCGCATGCCCTGCTCCTGGTTTATGAACGAAGTTCACCTTTTCTGGGTCTAAACAAACTCCAGAACGCCGTCTGCAGTTAAAGATATCTAAAACATCGGGCAGTTTCTTGCACGTCTCAGAAGAAAGCCGTAACTTTGCCGGCAGGAGGTGATATTTCCGAAATATCACAGAACCTAATAAGGGATATTTCAGAAATTGCCCTGCGGGACAACTCCTAAATATCCCGATTAGGCCAAGGGTGACTCCCTTGGATCCCCGCGGCAGATGGCTTGCCCTCTACCGTCCAAGGCTCTGCCCTGGAAACCTGCCAAGGGCTGCTCGCCCTCTGGAACCTCGGCAGGAAGTGACCCTCTTCCTGCACCATCCGCTCAGAGGTCTCGACCTCTCAGAACTCCGACCAGGAAACTCCTGGACCCTGTATCACTAAAAGTAGAACGTTAAAAGTTTAGGAATATGGCAAAGAACGTAGCACATGCCGGCAAAGGCAAAAGCCTCTCTTCAGGCGAAGCTAACGAAAACGAGAGACGCGGCTGGTCTGAGAAATCTTACCGCCGGAAGAATGAGAACCGCTTCAATAACTACGACTGGAGCCGCCGTAATCTCAACTTCGAGATTAAGGACGGAAAGATTATTCCGTTGGGTAGCCAAGAAAAATCCTTGTATAGAAGGTATCATAATCTTTTAAAAAATCTTGACTTTTCACAATACAAGGATGGGGCAACAAACCAACGTCATACATATGTGGAACTCATCATGTCCGGCAGCACCGAGAGAATGCAGAAGATTGCATTCGGCGACCAGAAGGTGGACTACGAACGCAATCCTGAGCAGTGGAAAAACTGGGACGTCAAACGCACAACCGGCGAGCGCAGCATCGAGGAATGGGCGATGGATGTTTACAACTTCGTATGTAAGAAATACGGCAAGGAGAACATCATCGGCTTTGAAGTTCACCTCGATGAGACGGAGCCGCATATCCATGTGAACATTGTTCCGACGGCCATCAAACAGGTAGCCGGAAGGGGTGGGGGATATCACAAAATCGTGATGAACGATGACGGTACTCCAAAACTCGATGATGACGGAAATACAATTCCCGCCAGGTATGAAAAAGGAGTGCATATCGGAGAGATAATTAAGCTCTCTGAGTCGAAGTATGAGGCACTGTCTGACGAGAAGAAGAAAACATATCGTCCTAACGTGCGAGGAACTATCCGCACCGTCAGCTTTGCAGAACATTTCGGTTCAAAGAAGGCTGAACGCAGTGCTTTGATGTCAAAACTACATGATGACTACTTTGAGGAGGTTGGAAAGAAGTGGGGTTTTGAACGTGGTGACGTCTGGGCTTTGCTCTCTGATGAAGAACGTTGGAGGCGGATGCACCGCACCAAAGAACAGGCAGGACTGGAGAGGGAAGCCAGAGAGGCAGCGCAGGTGGCCATCGAAAAGAAAGAAGCTGCAGAGAAGGAAGCTGCAGAGAAGGAGGATATTCTGACGAAAAAAGACCAGGCTATCAGCTTTAAAAATTCTCTGCTGAAATATAAAGAAGGCCAGCTGCAAGAAAAGAATGCCGAACTCCAGCAGGTTCAAGTCAATATAGACAAAGCAAAGGGTGAAGAGGCTGCTGCTGTGGAAGCCGCAGGAAAGGCCATCGAGACTAAAGATACTCTTAATAAGGAAGTGAAAGATCTGGAAGATGCCAAGGCCGATAACCAGCGCATCGTACAACAGCAGCAGAACACCATTGCCGAACAACGACAGGATATCGGAGAAAATGTAACCTTGCTCGATACTGTCCGTCAGAACTTGAACGATACGACTAATGCCGTCAGCCGGAAAGAACAGGAACTCCGTAATGTCGAAGGTGACATCAAGAGGGCACAAGAGAACCTCGCAACCACACAAAAACAAAAGGAGGACATGCAGAAGGATGTCGACCTTATGTCCGAAGTCAAAGGATTGATGTCGGAGAGGGTCGATTATTACATCCAAGCGCTGCCGGATGTGTCCATCAGCCTTAATGCTGAAATCAGAAAAAAACTCGTCTCGCCTGTCAAGAACCATCCAAGAACGACATCGCCGATGGACCTCAAGGAACTACAGAGAGTGGTCGAGGAAGAACTGGAGAAAATCATCACAGACAAAGGAAGTGTCTGGAACCCGGTTACGAAGGAAGAACGAAATGAGAGAATGAAGGCTGTCATGACCGACATGACGACAATCCTCATTCATGTCGTGGGTGAGAAACAAAAAAGCGATATCGCCGAGGCACAGGGTGGATTATACAAAGCCGTCAGAAGGAAGGTGGCCATGGCAGCCAGTGATACTGTCAAGGTAAGGGATATGGAGCGCGAAGGCATTAAAGAGGTAGGTCAAGTAAAAGAACTGAAGGAAACCGCTGGAAAGGCCAAGGCTACAGAAGATATGCTCGAATACGCCTGGCCAGGTGTCACCAAAGCTAAGAATATCCTTATAGACCCGGCACTCGATAAGAGTTTTATGTCTGAGGAACAGAAAAAGAATGTACTGGATGTTCTCAGGAAAAAACCTGAAAACCGACTCGATGATATCCTGAAGCTGCTAAAATATGCCTGTTCTTACCGCGACATCCCGATGGGAACCAGGGCTGAAGCTATTGAGCTGGCCGTAAAGAGTATCATCGATTCTATCCGAGAAAGCGGATATGACCTCGTGAAGGAAGCTATGTCATACGCAGAGTCATTTGCCAAGGATTTGGAAATGACTGTCGCGGAGGCAGCGGAAAGCACGGCTTCAGCAGCAGCATGCCTTATCTATGGGTATCTCGATGCAGCCACCACAGTATCACAAGGTTGCGGAGGTGGTGGGGGTGAAAACAACGAACTACCTAAGAAGAAGGACGACGAGGATATGAGGTCGTTCTATGGCCGGTGTCTCAACGCCGCAGCCGGACTAATGAGACCGAAAAGCAAGAAAGTTCAGCAGTCAACAGGTGGCGTCCACCGATAAGCCGTCATATTTCACGTATTCCGCACCAATGGTCGAGTTGCTGCCAAATACGCGACGTATGAGGCGTTATAAGCACGAAAAACCGCCTTTTAGAGCCTGTTTCAGGCATTAAAGGGCGATTTTCTGTATTCTGTCAGGATCTTGGCGTAATCTGGAAGAGGGCT
>CAZIKA010000054.1:0-15601 GCA_964539705.1 uncultured Prevotella sp.
GTATCGGCGAGATGATGGCCTACGAGATTTCGAAGACCCTTACCTACAAGCCCAAAACGGTTACCACGCCTCTGGGGACCTTGGATATTCCTGTAATTAAGGACGAGGTTTTGCTGGCTACCGTGCTGCGTGCCGGGCTGCCTTTCCACGAGGGTTTTTTACATGTATTCGACCATGCTGAAAACGGTTTTGTTTCGGCCTTCCGCATGTACACCAACCGTGAGCACACAGAAGTAGGAATCCATACGGAATATATGGCGTCGCCCAGTGTAAAGGGCAAAACTCTGATTATTGTTGACCCCATGCTAGCTACTGGCGGTTCAATGGTTGCCGCCTACGAAGCCCTGCTTAAGACAGGCAAGCCTCATCAAGTTCACATCGCCAGCGTGATTGGCACCCCTGAAGGTGTGGAGATGCTACAAAAAAGCGTAGCAGAGGACGTCACACTATGGTGTGCTGCTATCGACCCCGGTATGAACGAACACAAATATATCGTTCCTGGTTTCGGCGACTGTGGCGACCTCTGCTACGGTGAAAAACTTTAATTGACAGGAATCACAACCTCTTTGGTCAGTTTGCGCTGTTTATCAGAAACTCTCAGCGTGAGCTGACCTTTTTCATTGCCTGCTTGTACCACCACAACCAATTGGCCTGCAAAGAGTTTCATCTTTGGCTCTGTGAAAACTTCAAGCGAGGTTGCATCACCATTGCATACACCACGGAACTTACCTTGACCTTTTATTTCAAATGTCAATTGGTCGGTAGCATCTGGAACGAAAGTGCCGTTCTTGTCAACAAGACTAATGGTAACAAAAGCCAAATCATTACCATCGGCCTTCAGCGAGCCTTGCTCATTCTGTGTCCATACATTTGTCTGAAGCTTTGCAGGTTTGCCAGCGGTTTTCACAACTTTCTTACCAGCAACTTTCCCATCGGCATCATAAACCACGACCTTTACCTCGCCAGGTTCATATTTTACATTGTTCCAACGCAAGCGATAACGATCCAGACGGCCCTCTTTATTCTTTTTGATACGCCCCTGGCTCTTGCCGTTCACAAAGAGTTCGCCTTCATCGTAATCGGTATAGCAATAGACGGGAGTTACCTGTCCTACCCTATCTTTCCCCCAAGTCCAATGAGGCAACAAGTGGATCGTATGATCCTTTTTGTTCCAATGAGAACGATAGAGGAAATAACGGTCCTTTGGCAGTCCGGCTAAGTCGCAGATTCCGAAATAAGAACTACGCGAAGGCCAATACTCATCATAGGGCGTAGGCTCACCTAGATAGTCAAAACCCGTCCACACGAATTCACCAATTACCCAAGCTTTATCATCCTGCCAGCACCAGTCATCATCAGGCAAATTACTCCACGGACAATATTCCACATCATAACCTGAACATTGCCCATCAGGATGAATTCCCTTATTTGTGGGCTCTACTGGAAAATAATACGTGCCACGTGAAGATACTGTAGAAGCCGTCTCGGAACCCAACAGGAACCCATGCGTTAAGGTATCATAAGCCTTCTGATATCTATTCAATCGGTAATTCAACCCAGGCACATCCATAGCTTGAGCAAAACCACTAGCCAAGGCATTATCTACACGATCCATTCCTTGAGTTACAGGACGTGTTGGATCAAGTGAATGAACCAGACCCTGAAGTCTGATGGCAATCTGACGTCCCTCCTCACTCCACTGTTCTGGAATCTCGTTGCCGATGCTCCACATCACAATAGACGGGTGGTTGCGATTAGCTCTTATCAAGTTAGTGATATCCTTATCGGCCCAATCTTTAAAAAATAGGGCATAGCCGTTCTTACACTTCGGATATATCCACATATCAAAGCTCTCGGCCATCACCATCATGCCCAGCGAGTCGCAGACATCCATTTGCCATTGACTTGGCATGTTGTGTGAGGTGCGGATAGCATCGCAACCCATGTCCTTCATGATTTTTATCTGACGAATCAAAGCAGCCTTATTGACAGCAGCACCCAAAGGACCCAAATCATGATGCAGACAGACACCCTTCAGCTTGCGCGTCACACCATTCAGTTGGAAGCCCTTTTCCTTCGACACGCGTACGGTGCGGATACCAGTCTTTATCGACTTCACGTCAACGTCCTTGCCGTCTTTTCTCAGACTGACCGTAAGTGTATATAAATAAGGTGATTCTGGAGACCACAACTGAGGACTTGGCACAGAAAGCGTTCTACTAACAAAGCCTTCGCCAAACGATACTACCGACCTTGCTGCCACAACCTGTCCCCCTGCATCGACTAAAGAAATAATCATCCGCATGCTAGGGTCAGCCTCCTTAACATTATCCACGTTGACATCCACTTCCACATTGGCCACACCCTTCCGTAAGTTCACATCAAGAGTTCGAGCACAGATGCTCCATTCGTCGAGATGAATCTTTGGCATGAGCACCAGTTTTACGGGGCGATAGATGCCTGCACCAGGATACCAGCGCGAACTCTCCTCCTGGTTTTTCAGGTCAACCTCCAACAGGTTTTCGCCTGGCTTCACAAACTTGGTGACATCTATGCGGAAAGTATTATAGCCATAGGCCCAGAAGCCCGCCTTCTGACCATTCACAAAGACCGTTGGTTGACTCATCGCGCCATCGAACACCAGTTCGGCAGCGCCTTTAAAGTTCGATGGAATGGTGAATTTTCGCTGATAATAGCCCTCGCCTATCCAAGGCAGGGAGCCACTGCGACCACTCTTCTCCGTGGCTTGTTTCTCGCCGTTTTGTTCTATAGCCACCGTTTGCAAGTCCCACTTCTTATCGAACGGTCCGCTAATAGCCCAATCATGCGGCACGCTGACCGCCTCCCACGACTGCTTGTCGCGCGAAAACTGCCAGTCGTCCTGCAACAATATTTCTTGCCGCAGTTGCGCCTGTAACCCCACAGCACACATCAATGCCAATGTCAGAAGCTGAAGTTTCATGTTTCTTTGATTCGTTTTAATTTGCAATTGTGCGACAAAGGTAATTAAAATTAATGTATAATAGCACCATCATTAAAGTTTTTTATAAAAAGAAGACCAACGACTTAAATGTGGCCATTGGTCTTCTGCGAATAATTTTGAGGAAAACGAACTATCGTTTCAGTATTTTACGACCATTACGTATAACAATGCCCTTATAATTGTCATCCACCTTCTGACCCTTGAGGTTGTAGGTAACATGGCGTTCTGGTTGAGCTGTCACAACAGTCTGAATGTCTGTATTCAGGGTGCAGATGAGCTTCACCTTATCGATATTGCAATTAGCACCACTAATGGTGAAGCGCAGGATCTGCTCACCCTCTGCCAAGTTCTTGGTCAGTTTACCCGTCATCACTTTGTAGGTGCCCCATCCACCTGTTGGCGTGACGGTAACCTTACCAACCTGTGTGATGGTTGTTCCCTTCACCGTATTGATGGTAAAGCCGCCATTAGAGCTGCTACCGTTAGAACAGGTTGCCTCGAACGAATATTCACCCGGTTCTTTCACGTTAACAGTATACTCCGTCCACTCGTTACCAGCAGTATATCCTATGGCCGTACCACTATTGCCCTTCACAAGGTCAAGGCCTTCGTTGTCAGTACGATAGGCTGCATCGCCCTCGTCCTTAGTGTCGCTATCGTGGAATGTCATGCCTTCGCCACCCTTGTCGAAGTTCTCGGCCTGGATGATACCCGGAAGACCGACAGGAGTACCGCTATAGGGCGTACGCTTGCCATTGACTTTCAAGGTCTTTTTTGCCGACGTCTTGACCTTACCCTCACTGTCAGTTGCTATGGCAGTGATGATGTATGAACCACTCACCGTTGGTGCGAACCCTATGGTATAGGGGGCCTCGGTGAGGGTGCCTATAAGCAGGTTGTTGGCATAGAAGTCCACTTTGGCAATCGTCTTCCCCGAGTTTGTTGCTGTCTTTACCGTAGACAGGCTGATGGTCGTCGTGTCACCAACACTGATTGTTGCGGGCTTGAGCGTTGAGAGGGTAACCGTCATCGTCTTATCCTCCTCGTAGCGGTTCAGTGTGAGGCTTTTGATATAGAATCCACCTTTCTC
Organism: uncultured Prevotella sp.; assembly: GCA_964539705.1. Lineage (GTDB taxonomy): Bacteria > Bacteroidota > Bacteroidia > Bacteroidales > Bacteroidaceae > Prevotella. Next base: position 4,074 of record CAZIKA010000054.1, read on the forward strand.
AATGTTCAGGCAGATTTTATGAAGACCTGCCGTCAACGTGTCTTTCAGAACGCCATGCAGTATCTTATAGTCTTTAGTTGAACCCGTGGCGGGTACATCCGTGAAATCTGTGAGGAACGCCAGATTGTCGAAGCCATACTCAGAGAGATGGAAACGACCGCCGGCCTTCGCTGCTGCCACCTCAGCATCAAAAGAGTAGATGCCTTTCTCCTTCACATCAACGGTGTACTCCATCCACTGATTGTCCTTAGTTGCAGCAACACTGCGAGATGCACTATAATATGTAACCTTTGAGGCACCTTTGTCATACTGGGTAGCATCAATAGTACCTGGCAGTGAGAAAGGCTCACCATTATAAGGCTCACGCTTGGTAGTAGAAGAGAGCACATTAAAACGACCATATCGCTCATAGGTTGAACCATCGGTAGCCGTTACTACAGCTTTCACCGTCTGCCAACCAGTAGCAGAGGTGGTATATTCTGCAATATAAGGTTCCTCCGTCATGGTAGCAACCAGGGTAGGAGTAGTACCGACATAGAGTTCCACCTTCTCAATGGTCTTCGTAGCCAGTGAGGCACGCACCTTAATAGGTAACTTGTCTCCTTTTGCCACATTCAGATCTGCTGGTCTAATATAGATAGAAGCTTCTTTCTTCATGCCCGGGAAGGGACTCTTGGCATTTTTGGCGGCATCAGACTTCATATAATCGCGCAACCAAGTCATGGCAGGACGGTCCGTATATACTTTTTTCCCATTTACCGTTTCCTCTTTGATAAGGCCGGAGTTACCGTTTGTTGTCCAAGTGTGTCCATAAATATAGCCCCAGAGGGTGATACCGGCGCAGTAGTCTTTCTCCCACATATATGGAATCTGCTCCTTATAACGCTGAAGCTGCAGATCGTCATTCTCAGTACCAATGTCATACTCTGTGCTGTAAAACGGCATTTTCAATGCTGTTTGAATCTTTGACTCAGAAGACTTAAAGTTACTAAAACCACAATCGGTCAGGTCATGGCTCTGACAACCATAGGCATCGATAGGTGCACCCGCATCGCGCAAGGTGCGAACAAGGTCGATGTATTCATCCGTGTTCCACTGGAAGGTATTGAAATCGTTGTAAATAAGGATAGCATCCGGCCAGCGTTCGTAAGCCATCTCAAAAGCCTTGATAAGCCAGTCGTAACCCGTCTTACCGCCACCACCCAATGTCTCCTTGATCATGGGGTTGCCAGCCTGGTGGGTACCCACAGCCTCGTTCACCACGTCAATCATTGGCAGTGTGTTGTATTTCTTCTTCACGGCATCATACCACTTCACCATAGCAGCAAAACGTTCAGCCGGTACAAGGTTTGGAAGCCAGTTAGGATATTGTGATCCCCATACCAATGCATGAAACTTATAGGTGAACTTGTGGCTTTTTGCATAATTGAAAGCATTGTCACAGCCCCAATTATAGGAATTACGGGTTCCTTCTACAGAGCCCCACTTAGACTCATTCTCACAGGTAATCTGGTTCCACAGGGTGTAGTACTTCTCTTTTCCGTAGTCCACCTGGTAACTTGTTGTGATATTTCCAAGGAACTTGTCGGGATTTGATGACAGCTGTGCCTTCATCGCCATGGGAGAAAGACATAACACTGTCGCTGTTAAGCTAAAAATGGTTTGATTAAAAAAGCGCATTTCGTAAATAGTATTATTATAGTTTTCGATTTTGGTTGCAAAATTATAGTATTTTTTCTAAAGGTATTTTCCTATTTGTTTCAAATAACTTATAATAATTTAGTTTTTTCTCAGAATTCTTCATTATATAGGATTTATTTCTTATTTTTGCAGCAAAATCTGAGACTATGTCAATAAGAATGAAAGCCATAACATGGGTGTGGTTAATACTGATGGGTGTTGTGAACGCAACGGCACAAATACCCAGTGACTATTATCTGTCAGCCAACGGCAAGAAGGGGGCAGAACTGAAAACCACACTCTATCAAATCATACGAACGCCCAACGTGGTGGACTATGATTCACTATGGCATGCCTATCAGTTTACTGATGCCCGTCCCATGGGTGACAGCCTCATCATTTGGGATATGTATTCCAACATCTCGCGCTATAGGATTGACTTTCCTAACCACAAGAACTCAGTAGAAGGTGTTAGTGGTTTCCAGCGAGAGCACTCAATGCCTAAGAGTTGGTTTAACCCAAAGGACAGAACCAGCAGTGGATTGACTTATAAAGACATCAAGCCCATGTATTCAGATATCGTCCATGTGATTCCCACTGACGGAACCGTGAACAACAAACGCTCAAACAATGCATACGGTGAGATTACCGATTCTACGAAGGTGGACTGGCAGTCGGCTGGCGGGTTCAGCAAACAGAGTAAGAAAGGTGGCTGCGGCACTCCAGGCTGGTTGGAGTATATGGGCGCTGATGCCAAGAAAGCACGCGTCTTTGAGCCTAACGACGAATACAAAGGCGACTTAGCGCGTATCTATTTCTATATGGCAACATGTTATGAGGACAGTGTGGGTACGTGGACTAGTGATATGTTTGACGCTGAAAGCAAAGACGGTTATCAGCCCTTTGCACAGTGGGCTTTCGATATGCTGATGCGATGGGCAAAGGCGGATCCCGTTAGCCAAAAAGAGATAGACCGTAATGAGGCTTGTTACCAGTTGCAGGGAAACCGCAACCCCTTTGTAGATTACCCGGGGCTGGAAGATTATATTTGGGGCGACAAGAAAGAAGAGGCGTTTCATTATGGCGGTGAGGAAAAACCAGACAGTCTTACGGCTACTGACTGCACCATTCCCTTAAACAACAGCACGTTTGGAATCGACTGGTCAGCAACAAACAATATGCGCAACTACTATTCCCGTGTTCCACTGACTATCACCAAGAATGGCATTGACGTGACATTTGCCTACGGTATTGAGGGTAGTAAGCAGTATTGCGACTCGTCACAGATACGCCTTTACAACAAGAACGTACTGATCTTCAAGGCTCATCAAGGCGAGATAACCAGCATTGAATTTACTATTCCCGATAAGGCTGCCGACAAAGAACTGATTCCTATCGTAGGGCAGATGGACGGCAACACTTGGAAAGGACAAGCCCAGGAGGTGCTGTTCACAAACACTTATACCAGCAGTTGGCCGGAATCGAATGCCAATAAGCATATCCAAATCTCGAAGGTTAAGATCACTGTTGCCCCTTCAACGGGTATCCAATCCTTCAACAGCCAATATTCTGAGGCTGAGAATACCTACACACTTTCTGGCAGACGTATTGACGATAATGCCCTGACAAAAGGTGTCTATATCAAAAAAGGCAAGAAACTGATTATACAATAATATTATGAAAAAAACATCTTATGCACTGACATTTCTGCTGGTACTTTGCGCTGCCAGCATCTGGGCTCAAGGACCCAATAACTCAGGTACTTACTATCAGAATGCCGACGGAAAGAAAGGGGCTGCCCTTAAAACGGCCTTGTTTAACATTATCAAAAGTCACAAAACACTTAGTTATTCTGCGCTTGAGGACTATTACCAATATACAGACAAACGTCCTGATGGATGTGTGCGCGACTGGTATTCTAACATCACAAACTATAGTTGGAACGATCATGGTAATAGTAGCGAAGGTGCCGGTTGGAACAAAGAGCACACCGTACCCCAGAGTTGGTTCAGTGAAGCCAGTCCTATGAAGAGCGACATCGTACATGTTGTACCCACCGACGCCAAGATAAACAACATGCGTTCCGCCTATGTCATTGCAGAAGTAGGGACCGTAGAGAAGCACTCTGCTAACAACTATAGTCTGCTTGGCTCATGCAAGACCGCAGGATACACGGGAAAGGTCTTTGAGCCTAACGATGAGGTTAAGGGTGATATAGCTCGTATCTATTTCTATATGGCTACATGTTATCAAGACAAACTTAAGAATTGGTCAAAAGGAGAAGTAAAGAAAGTCTTTACATCTGACGAATACCCAGGTTTACAACAATGGTATCTGGATATGCTTTTCAGATGGTCACAACTTGATCCTGTTGATGATGTTGAGCGTGCTCGCAATAATGCTGTTGCAAGTAGCGAAGTGCAAGGCAACCGTAATCCCTTCGTGGACTATCCTGGATTGGAAGATTATGTATGGGGGAGCAAGAAAGAAGAGGTCTTCAGCTATGACAACTACAACGGCACCACTCCTCCCGATCCTGATTATGTAGCACCTCCTGTGTTTACACCAATAGCAGGTACTTATAAGGATTCGGTGAACGTAAAACTGTCATGCAGCACACCAGGAGCCACCATCTACTACAAGACAGACATAACTACTGTTATTCCTTCCATCAACGACATCTTATATACAGATGAGGGCATAGGCATCACAGAGACCTCTACTATTCAGGCCATTGCCTATAAGGATGGAAAATACAGCTCAATGGTTAGCGCAACCTACATTATAGAGGCTAGCGGAAACAATAAACCTGTTGACGGAGAGATTGTACTGAACAATACTTTCTTTAATGTGAGCTGGAATGGTCCAAGGCCCAACAATGGCGATACAACGATGACGGGTACTGAGAATGGTATCACCATCACCTACTCTATTGGTTCAAGCGCTAACATGTACTGCAACAACGAACAGATTCGTATGTATGGCGGTAATCAATTGAAAGTGGAATCAAGCGGCGAAAAAATGGCTTGCCTGGAGTTTACAACCATTGACAGCAGCAAGAAACTTTTCCTTCTGGATGGCGGAGGTACCATAAATGGCTATACATGGACAGGAAATGCCAATAGTGTGACTTTTGGCTCCGAGGCCAACCATATCAAGATGAGTTCTGTAAAAGTAACGCTGGTACAAAACGAGAACACAGGTATTCAAGACATCAAACCTCAAACCACTCACCCCTCACCTCTAGTTTACGACCTTCAGGGACGCCAAGTAAAGAACCCCACAAAGGGCTTGTATATTGTAGATGGTAAAAAGGTAATACTGAAGTAAATGAACGATAAAACCCGCGATTTCATCGAGAGAAACCTCGATGCTGACATACGTCAACTGGCTTTAAAAGGATGTCGTGACAAAGAGGTGGACTTTGACACAGCACTCCGTCAAATAGCGGGTCGACAGACAGCCCGTCGGAAGTTGCCTACATGGGCAGCTATCGACGGGATTATTTATCCGCCACATCTTAACATGGAACAATGTTCCAGCGAACAGACAGCACGCTACAAAGCAAGTATCTGTCGCAGACTATTGCAATCACCCTCTACCAATTTAGTAGATCTCACAGGCGGCTTCGGTGTAGATTTCGCCTTCATGAGCGAAGCATTCAACGAGGCAACTTACATAGAACGAAATAGCGAATTATTTGCGATTTCATCGAAGAATATGAATCTTTTAGTTCCAAAGGCAAAATGCATAAATGCCGATGGAATGGAGGTTCTTCACACAATAGACCATGTAAGTATGATTTTTATGGATCCTGCCCGAAGGGATGACCATGGAGCTCGCACTTACGGCATCAGCGACTGCACACCCAACATACTAGAGATAAAAGACGAGCTATTGGAAAAAGCCGATTTTGTCATGTTGAAGCTATCGCCTATGCTTGACTGGCGCAAGGCTGTCAGAGATTTAGGTGAGTCATTTGTCCATGAGATTCATATTATATCGGTACAAAACGAATGCAAGGAACTGCTAATGGTATTAGGAAAAACAGGTCCATCATACCGTCTTTTCTGCGTGAATGATGACCATATATGGGAAGTACCCTCAACAGATACCAGTATTCAAGGACATTATCGAGAAGAAGATGCAGCTTACCTCTACGAACCCAATGCCTCGATTATGAAAGCTGGTTGCTTTCAAGAGGTAGCTGTCACTTATCAGGTACAGCCGCTAGCTCCCAATAGTCACCTTTTCATTTCTTCTAGATTGATAGAAGACTTTCCAGGGCGTAAGTTTCGTATCCAGACGGTCACGTCAATGAACAAGCAGGAACTGAAAGTAGCACTAAAGGATATTCAGAAGGCGAATATCACCGTGCGCAATTTTCCTATGTCTGTAGCCGAACTTCGTAAGAAAATAAAACTGAGCGAGGGTGGCAACAACTATATCTTTGCTACCACCCTCGCAGAAGGGAAAAAGGTGCTGATCATTTGTCAGCACCTATAATTGGTATTTCTTATTTTATCTCCTCCTGAATCTGCACCTTGCGGGGGTTGGTCTTCATGACCTTCTTGGTACTCTGCTTCTCTACTTCTACATCAACCATCTCGGTAGTAGTGATTCGGAAAGTACCCTCACCAGTGATGATAACGCAACGGTTTTTGTCGTTTTCCTCAAAAGGCTGAACGGCATCACCCTTTGAATCGGTCTTCAGACGACCAGCATCCAGTCCGTACTGTTCAACCAACTTCTTAGCCACATCATCGGCACGCTTCTGAGCGTATTTCTTGTTCTTCTTAGCAGAACCAGTGCCTTTATCTGCATAACCAGTAACGGTAAACTGTGCATCATCACTTGTCTTCATCAGGTCAGCTACCTTCTTGATAGCCTCATCAATACCACTAGCGGCATTGGCATCGCTCTCACGGAGTTTGAAGAAGATTGCCTCGTTCATCTTCATCTTCTTCATCTCGGTCTTTGTCTTAGGCTGCTTCTCCATCACCTTTATGGTGGTTGGCTCGTCTACCCAGAAAGTATCAACAACCTCAATAGTCTTTGTTATATACTTTGGAGCTGCCTTCTTGTGACCGAAACGATAGCTCAAACCCACCATAGCGGTGAACATCCAGTCGTCAGCATTGTTAGTCTTTGAGTTAAAACGATCGTTCAGTGAATTGGCATTGACTTCCAAAGAAAGACCAAGACGCTTTGCCTGATTCGTCTCCAAGCGCAGTCCGGCACGCAGGTTGTGGCTCAAACGGTTTTTATCCCATGCCAATGGTATGGCGTCGGCTGGCATATTCAGTGCTTTCAACTCATCATTATCCCATGCGTAGTTCAGGCCTACACCACCAAGCAGAATAACATTTAAAAAATGATCCGAACCACAACAAAACATATTGCTCAGGTTCACCATCAGATCCACATCTGGCGTCACATACTTCCACTTGTAATACTGCTCTGTAGCTGCAAAACCGCTCTTTGCCTGCCATGCATTGATATGCAGACGGGCACCGACAACAGGTGAGAAATAGTGACCGAACGACAGGGCTGCCGTAGGAGTCATTAACTTGTCCATAGGAGCATTGGTAGAGGTCAGTTGCAATCCTCCCTGTGCTTCAACAAAAGAATACGTTGTCCAAGTGTTGGTCTGGGCCTGTGCAGCACCAGCCATAAGCAGCGCAACGACTGCTGTCAATAGGTTTTTGGTTTTCATTACTCTAAAGGTTTGTTTAAAAATTCCGCTTGCAAAGTTAACAAAATTTCTTGAAATCGCAAGAAAAGTTGCTAAAAAACCATATTTTATGTTGATATATCGCGAAAAATTGCTACCTTTGTGCATTATTTAACAAAAAACCATAAAAATGTCATCTATAGAGATTAAACGTGTGACCGACAAGCGCGGCCTTGACACCTTTATTCAGTTGCATTATGATTTGTATCGAGGCAATCAGTATGATGCCCCTAATCTTTACCGTGATGAAGTAAGAACGCTGAGCCACGATAAGAACTCTGCCTTCGAATTCTGCGATGCCGAATATTTTCTGGCCTATCGCGACGGAAAGGTTGTGGGACGCGTGGCTGCTATTATCAACCATCGTTACAATAAACAGTGGGAACGTCCTTGCGTGCGTTTCGGTTGGTTGGATCTTATCGATGATGTGGAAGTGATGCGTGCCCTGCTGACGGCTGTCGAGGATTACGGTCGCGAAAAAGACATGAAGGAGATCATCGGTCCTTTGGGCTTCACGGATATGGACCCAGAGGGTATGCTGATTGGAGGTTTCGATCAGTTGGGTACTATGGCCACCCTCTACAACCATCCATATTATCCACAGTTGATGGAACAGATGGAAGGTTACGAGAAAGATAACGACTACGTGGAATACAAAGTCTTCGTACCCAAAGAGGGAATGCCTGAAAAGATGAAGCGCGTAGCTGAGCTTTGCATGAGCCGATATAACCTCCACGTCCACAAGATCAAGAAAGAGGATGTCTATGGTCCTCAGAAATACGGTCATCGCGTCTTTGATGTTATCAACAAGACCTTCGGCCACCTCTATGGCTATTCAGAGATGTCAGAGAAGCAGATGGACGAATATGTGGATATGTACTTCAAGTTCATCGACCTAGAATTGCTCTGTATCATTGAGGACTGGAATACGCCCAATCACGACTGCGTGGGCGTGGGCATCACCATCCCATCGCTAACAAAAGCCCTACAGAAATGTCATAACGGTCGTCTCTGGCCTTTCGGCTGGTGGCATATCATCAAGGCGCTGAAGTTCAAGAAGACCGACGTGGTTGACTGTCTGCTCATCGGTGTCTTGCCTGAATATCGTACCAAGGGTGCCAACGCCTTGCTGTTCTACGATCTCATCCCCATCTATCAGAAGTACGGCTTCAAATGGGGCGAGACCCACGTGGAGATGGAGACCAACGGCAAAGTGCAGAGTCAATGGATGTACTTTGATCACGAACAACATAAACGTAGAAGGTGCTATAAGAAACAACTATAATGGCAGACGACAACAACATCATTGAACAACAGCAAGCCCCCGTTGATTATAACGACGATAATATCCGTACCCTCTCTGGTACGGAGCATATTCGCTTGCGTCCTGGTATGTATATCGGCCGACTAGGCGACGGCTCTTTGGCAGAAGACGGTATCTACGTGTTACTGAAAGAGGTTATCGACAACTCTATCGATGAGTTCAAGATGAAAGCTGGCGACCGCATTGAAATCAACGTGGACGACAATCTGCGTGTCTCTGTGCGTGACTACGGTCGTGGTATCCCTCAGGGCAAGATGATTGAGGCCGTCAGCGTGCTGAATACGGGTGGTAAATACGACTCGAAGGCCTTCAAGAAGTCTATCGGTCTGAATGGCGTGGGTGTGAAAGCCGTCAATGCACTAAGCAGTCATTTTGAGGTACACTCCTATCGCGACGGCCATGTGCGCAAGGCCACCTTCGAGAAAGGAAAACTGATGAGCGACTCCACTGAACCTACCGACGATGAGAACGGTACCTATATCTATTTCGAACCTGACAATACGCTGTTCGTCAACTACCAGTTCCACAACGATATTGTGGAGACGATGCTGCGTAATTATACCTACCTGAACACAGGACTGGCTATCATGTACAACGGCCGACGCATCCTAAGTCGCCGCGGTCTGGAGGATCTGTTGAAGGACCGAATGAGTGCCGATGCCCTCTACCCCATCATCCACTTGCAGGGCGAGGATATCGAGATAGCCTTCACCCATGCAAACCAATATGGTGAGGAGTATTACTCCTTCGTCAATGGACAGCACACCACTCAGGGTGGTACACATCAGAGTGCCTTCAAGGAACATATTGCCAAGACTATCAAGGAATTCTTCCAGAAGAACTTCGAGTATGGTGACATCCGTACAGGTATCGTGGCTGCCATTGCCCTAAACGTAGAGGAGCCTATGTTCGAGAGCCAGACGAAGATCAAACTCGGCTCACTGACAATGGCTCCCGTTCCTACTCAGGTAGATGCCAATCATCCCATGCCACCTTCTATTAATAAATATGTGGGCGACTTCATCAAACAGGAGGTGGACAACTACCTGCATAAGAATGCTGATGTGGCCGAGGTGATGCTGCAAAAGATTCAGGAGAGCGAGAAGGAGCGCAAGGCGATGGCTGGCGTCACCAAACTGGCTCGTGAGCGTGCCAAGAAAGCCAACCTCCACAACCGCAAGTTGCGCGACTGCCGTATCCACTATAGCGACACAAAGAACGACCACAAGGAGGAGTCTAGCATCTTCATTACTGAGGGTGACTCTGCCAGCGGCTCCATCACCAAAAGCCGTGACGTGAACACGCAGGCAGTGTTCTCTTTAAGGGGCAAACCCTTAAACACGTTTGGGCTTACCAAGAAGGTGGTCTATGAGAACGAGGAGTTCAACCTTCTTCAAGCCGCTCTTGACATCGAGGAAGGCATGGACACGCTGAGATATAATAAGGTGATTGTAGCCACCGATGCCGATGTCGACGGTATGCACATCCGCCTGCTCATCATCACCTTCTTCTTGCAGTTCTTCCCAGAACTGATTCGCGAAGGCCATGTCTACGTATTGCAGACCCCATTGTTCCGTGTGCGTAACCGTCGCACAAAGATACGCAACAAGCAAATTCTGGCTGATGAAGATGCAAAAGGGGGAAAGAAGAGCGATTTCATCGTGCGCTATTGCTATAGCGAGGAGGAGCGCGTAAATGCCATCCGCGACTTAGGTCCAGATCCTGAGATTACCCGATTCAAAGGTCTTGGCGAGATATCACCTGAGGAATTTGCCGCTTTCATCGGTCCTGACATCCGCTTGGAACAGGTCACCCTGCATAAGACCGACCAAGTACAAAAGCTCCTAGAGTACTATATGGGTAAGAACACCATGGAGCGCCAGAACTTTATCATCGACAATCTGGTGATCGAGGAAGACCGACCGGAAGAAGAAGCGTACGACTAACAAAAGCATATAAACAGAAAAGGAGCGCCAGATTGACGCTCCTTTATTGTTTCTTTGAGATTATTCGTTTAATCTTCTACCTTCACAGTCCACCCCTTGTCCTCATAATACTTGAAGTGTATGTGGCTTATCAGGAAACGCTCACCGTCATGTACCTTTCCTAAGATGCGGCCTACTGGAGTCACATCTTCATACTCTAAGACAAACTCACACTCAGCGGTGAAATCGCCAGTCTTCTCAATGTTACGAGCCTTCACGATGTTGATGGCGTAAGCCGTCAGATGAACGTACTCATAGCTCTCCTTAGCCTTTGCCTTATCGTAAGCGCTGGGCTCTTCCTGTGGCTCATCGCTGTCGTAGTCATAATCATCATAGACGCCATCTTCTGGCTCATCAGCAAGAACCTCCTCCTCTACTGGTTTCTTTATCTCTGGGAATTCCTGATAGTCAACACTGGCCTCTGGGAACTGGCTCCAATCAAACTCCTCGTCATTCTTCACCTCTGTCTCATCCTCAGTAGGCTCTACCTCCTTCTCCTCAGCAACGAGCTTCTGACCCTTCTCCGTCAGAGCAGTGGTAACGAAGTAGGTTTCAATGGTATCATTACGCCAATACCCCTTAATCACTTTCTCTACCTTCTCGCATTTGTAGGTAATCAACTCGTTGGCAGCCAACTGACGCAGCTGATAGCGTACGTCATTGTCGTTACACTCGAAATAGCCAACCTGAACCGCCATAGCCTTTTCCGTTTCATTCAAACGCGTAATCTCCTTCTTAAGGACTTTCTTGGCTGTAGAAGCACTCAGTGATTCACTACCTTCGTCACACGAAATCATACACAGGG
>CAZIKA010000055.1:0-15535 GCA_964539705.1 uncultured Prevotella sp.
ATTAATAATGTAGAGACCCTTGCCTGGATTCAGAACCTTACTACCTTGCAGGTTATAGACCTTCGTTGTTGTGCCTTCAGCCTGCGATGGGGTAGCGATGCCGGTAGGATCATACTCCTGGATGCTCTTAAACTCCTTCCATCCATCAGCTTGCTGATAGGCGGTCAGACTGCCCTTAGGAACCCACAATGTGCGGTTCTGAAGGATGCGCTGCTGGAAGGCACTCTCGCCCATTGTGGGTGGAACCACAGCTTCGCAGCGAATCAGCGAGTAGTCATCGTCTTGTTCTGAAAGGAACGGACTCAGGTCGAAAGCCATCTTACCAATGCTGTCAACTGAGGCGGGGATAATCAGCTCCTTCAAGAATGTGTTGCGGAAGCACTGGCGACCGATAATCTTCACGCTATTGCATTTTGGCATGGCGCGTAGTTTATAGACGCTTTCGAAGGTAGCCTCGCCAAAATCCTCGATGTCACCGTCGATAATCACTTCTTCTATATCGGTGTCGCCATAGAAGATGCTGCCCTCAACGGCTTTTTCGGGTGTCCATGTCTCTGAATAGGCACGCAGACTCTTGATGCCCTTGCCTAGATGAACCTTCTTCAGCTTGGTGCAGAAGGCGAAAGCCACAAAGCCCAGATGTTCTACATTGTCGGGAATGTCCACCTCGATGAGTCCAGTATTGCGGAAGCTGGCGTCACCAATATATTTTAGGCTTTTGCCGAAGGTCACCTTTTGCAGGTTCTCGCAGTAGTCGAAGGTGCCGTCTAGGCGTTCTAATTCATCGTTTAGCACAACCTCCACCAGGTTATTGGCTTCATTGAAGGCTCCCTTCAGTTCCTTGACATGTGGAGGCATGATGACTTTCTTGAATCCGCTGTTGGAGAATACGTTGCTGCCAAAAGCGGTAATTGACTCAGGGAAGTCGACATTTTCCAACTTCTCGCAGCCAGAGAAAGCGTAGTCGGGCAGGGTGGTGAGACTTGGTGGCAGCGTTACCTGGGTCAGTTCCTTGCAGCCACTGATCTTGAATGACTTAATATGATCGTCCAGCACGATGCTCGTAATGCCCGTTCCAGCCATATTCAACTCCGTCACCGACTGTGGATAGTTGATGGTAGCCAACTTATCGCATCCCGAGAAGTCGATAAGTTCCGTACCTTCTGCCAGCACCACCTCGGTCAGACCCGTGAGCACTTGTGCATACACCGTTTTGTAAGAGCCAGGGATGGTCAGCTTGGTGATGTTGGGACAGGGCGTGCCTACCGATGACAAGAATATGCCACCCCATGGGCTTCCCATCTGTGTGATGGGATAGCTGTTGCCGTCAGCACCGATTATGCTACTGGGCAGGGTTATCTCGCCGCTGGGAATATTGTCTTTGTCAACTTCAGAGAGTGAGCCTTTGCGTTCGTTGGTCTCTGTATTGAAATACAATGCATAGATGAAGCCGTTGAGGTGTTTGGACTCAGTGGTTTTCCATTCTGCCGATGCCGTTGTGATGCCGACGGTGAGCATCAGGCCGATAGCAAAAATGATGGTGTAAAGATGGTGTTTCATAATCTCTGTGGTTATTTGAATAATACTTTGCGAGGCCTCTTGCTTTGAGTGCGGACGATATTTAGGCCGCGCGTCTTACCCGTGCGACCATCAAGCGAGTAGAACTGCTGTGATGCGTTAGTTGCATCAACCTTGGTGGCATTGATGGCTGTCGGCGTGAGAGTGAAATAGCCAGGATTGCCTGCCGCATCCGGATGTGCATAGTAGATATCTAGCTTTGACGGATTCTCAATGTAGGTGGTACCGTTGCCGCCCTTCAGCTTGGTGCAACCTAGGAACATGTTGCCGACGATGTCTCCGGGATTGCCGTAGTTGAGATCCATACCCTCTACCAAATCATTGTCGCAATAGATAGTGGTCAGGTTCGGGCAGTCGCGGAACATATCGAAGGTCTGCTGGAACCACTGGCCAGGTTTGAAGTTGGCGATGTTGATGGTGGTCAGATTGGTGCAATGGGCAAACATCTCGCTGCAAGCACTAAGCGATGGCGTGTTGAAGTGGCCCAGGTCAATCGTCTTCAGGCTCTTGCAGCCGTAGAACATACCCATCATGCTCCATACCTTGTCCGTTTTAAAACTATGCATATCAATACTCTCTAGGCTGCTGCAACCGTAGAAGAGGCGGTCCATATACTTCACCTTCTGGGCATTGAAGTGGCTCACGTCAATCTTCTTCAGCTTCTCACAGTTGCCGAACATATTCTGCATATCCGTAGCCTCAGAGAGATCAAAGTTGCTGACATCGAGCTCTGTCAGGCTTTTGCACCCGTAGAACATCTGAATGATATAGTCACATTTGCTGGTGTTGAACTTGCTGACATCCAGGCTTTCCAAGGCGTTGCATTCCATGAACATACTGCCGAGGACCGTGGCATTGGCAGTAGAGAATTTTGCGGTGTCGAAGAGAAGGCTTCTCATTTTTACACACCCATTGAACATCTGGCCAAAGTCCTCAACCAGCGCGGTGTTAAAGCTGCGCAGGTCGAGTGACTCCAATTCCCCGCAGTATTCGAACATGAATGCCATACGGCTTACATTCTGGGTGTCGAAAGAACTGAGATTTAAGTTCTTAAGGCTCCTGCAACTGCTAAACATGGAGGTCATATCGGTGACCTTCGATGTGTTGAAATTGCTGATGTTGAGCGATTCCAGATACATGCGTCCTGCGAACATACCACTCATATCCGTCACATTCGAGGTGTCGAAATTGCTAAGATCCAAACTCTTCAGTCCTCTTTCGGCATAATTCCATCCCATGAACATGGCGCTCATGTTGGTCACCTTCGAGGTGTTAAAGTTGCTCACATCCAGGCTCTCTAGAGCTTCCGTACCGTCGAACATATCTGACATGTCCGTGACATTCGAGGTGTTGAAACTGCTGACGTTGAGGGTTTGCAGACTGGAGCAAGAAGAGAACATACTGTGCATGTTGGTCACCTTGCTGGTATTGAAATGGCTCAGGTCAAGAGCCGTTAGTCCAGTACAGACATAAAACATGCCAGTCATATCCGTTACCTCGCTGGTGTTCAGATATTGCAAACCTGTAATATCTGCCATCTTGCTCAAGCCAAAGAACCAATAGGCTGTTGAGGTAGGACGGTAGTTGGCGAAGGATGCATCGAAGGTAGCCCGCTGGATGTCGTACATGTGTTCGCGCCATCCGTAAATATAGGCAGCTTTCGCATTGGCTTGTGTATATGAGAAGTCGTACGCAGTACCGTCACGCGTAGCTTTGTTATTGTCGTAATAGAACGTCAGCGTAGGCGTTCCATCAATAGTATTATACACGGTGTAAGCTTCCTGTGCCATCATCATTGTTGAGACGAACAGAATCATTAAGGTGATAGTAAATTTCTTTATCATATTGTTTAGGTTTTGAAGTTTTATTGATGTTTTGTGAATAATATAACTGCAAAGTTAGAGAAAATTGCTGAAATTGGTTTCCTATTATTGCAATTTTGCATCCCAAAATTGCAAAAATGCATTGTGTATACGTTTACAGGCTCCTCGGGGAAGAATAAAAAAAGGATGAATCGTGAAGATCCATCCTTTGTCTGTTTATGAAACTAATGTGGGATTAGCCCAGGCTGATTGCCTCTGAAGGACAAACGCTAGCGCAAGTGCCGCACTCGGTGCAAGCATCAGCATCGATTACATACTTGTCTGCACCCTCTGAGATAGCCTCTACGGGGCACTCACCCTGACATGTACCGCAAGAGATACAATCGTCACCAATTACATATGCCATAATTCTAAATGTTTAAGTGAATAATAATGATTTATTGTGATGCAAAGGTAGCAACTTTTTTCTGACCTACCAACTTTTTGGTATGTATTTTTCTAATTTATACATTGTCGAAATAGAATCAAATATAATATCCAGACGGAATTGCCGTTATTATCTTAGTAGATGAAGAGAATAACAATCACAGTGGTCATGGCCTTGGTGGCATTGGTGTCGATGGCACAGATGCGCAAGGTGCAGAACAAGCCGTATATCGACTTGCGACCTCTGCATTTTGGCATCAGCCTGGGGTTGAACCTGCAGGATGCGGAGTTCGGAAATGTGGGGCCACAGGTGATGGACGATGGAACGACGAGGACGATAGCCTGCGATGTGGATATATGGAATCCAGGATTCAGCGTGGGTGTGTTGGGCGATATGCGATTGAGCGACAACTTCAACTTGAGGGTCTCGCCGACGCTCCATTTCGGTTCTAAGCGTCTCAAGTTCCTGGATTTCGATAATCTGAACGATGCCGGTCTGCCTACTCATTCTACGCAGGATCTGAAGACAACTTATCTTGCTGTGCCCATAGACATTAAGTTCTCGGCACCGCGTTTTAATAACTACCGACCTTATATGGTGGCAGGTGTCAGTCCGATGATTAATCTGGCTGGTAAGGATCAGGATTATGTGGCGTTGAAGCGTTTTGACACAATGATCAACGTGGGTATGGGCTGTGATTTCTATCTCCCTTTCTTCAAGCTGATTCCTGAGATCAAGTTCTGTTATGGGCTGACTAACACGCTGAACAAGGATCACGCCTCAGAGTTGGAGAATCCTCTCAGCATTCCTTTTGCACGGAGCGTTGATGATTGTCGCACTAAGATGTTTGTCTTCTCTCTTTATTTTGAATAGGATAATAAAAAAATGGCCGGTAACAAGTCGTTCCGGCCATCATTGTATTTGACTACTAATGTTTTCTTAGTTGGCTGCCTTTGCAAGTGCCTCAACCACCTTCTGGATTTCGGCGTCGTTGGGCTGCAACTCCTGCAACTTCTTAGCATACTCGTAGGCAGTCTTGCTGTCCTTGTTCTTGACATTGAAACGCATCAAGAATGAGTAGGCATCGAAGAGACGAGCCTTGTCGGTATCATCGATTGTCTCATGGGCTTTAATCAGCTCTGCCAGACGCTCGAAATAAGGCTTAGCAAGACCCTTTGACAGGTCGGTGTCAATCTGAGCGTTGATACGTCCACGCTGCCAGAGGGCATACTCTTCTGCATCAGCAAACTTCTCAATGAGCGCAGCATAGGTCTGGTCGGCAACGGTCAGAGCGGCAATCTTCTCATCACCCTGCAGGGTGCGTGCATAGCTGTTCTGCAGGATACCCAGACCGGCCCAGTCGGTAGCATCGGCATTAGCATTTGCCTCAAGGTATTGCTTGTAGCTGTCGATAGCCTTGGGGAAGTCCTTTAGGCTCTTATAGGAATCAGAGATACCTTTGTAGAGGTCTGCGTGCAGGCTCTTGTCATCAGCCGGCTGTGCGAGTGCTTCGGTATACTTTGCGATGGCTTCCTCGAACTGTCCGTTGCCATAGAGTGCCTTACCATAGTTCTGATAGTCGATATCCTTCAATTTTACGCTGTCCTTGTCGACCTTGGTGAACAGCACATCGGCATATTTCACTGCCTCGTCGTATTTCTTCATGTCGTTGCAGTTCATCAGGGCGAAGCGGTTAAGTGTACCGTTCAGAGGTTCCTTAGCCAGTCCTGCTACAACAACATTCTGTGACTCTTCGAACTTCTGAGCCAACTGCAACGCACGAGCATAGTTGATAATGTCGATACGCTCCAGCTGATCGAAGGGAACCTTTGAGTAGGCATCGATAGCACTGCTATAGCGCTGTACGTTGTAGTTCATACGGCCCTTGAAAGCGTCAACGGCAATGTCAGGACGCTGCTGACGCAGCTCTTCCAGCTTCTCGTTAGAACCCTCGGGGTCAATCTTACTGTAAACGATAGCGTACTTACGGTATGCATCAGCGTTCTTGGGGTCTACATCAATGGCCCACTGATAGTTCTTTACCGCTTCACCACCGTTATCCTCCAACTGTGATGCAACATCACCAATCAGGATGAAAGCGGGGGCATAGCTGTTCTTCTTGATGCTCAGCGCCTGCTGTGCAAAGAGTTTTGCATGTTCACCGTCTTTCTCTTCCAGGAGTGCGCGACCGATAGCAATCAGGTTTTCCGCATTCTTCTTGTTGGCCTTGACAAAGGCATTTACCTGCTTGTCATAGTCGGCAGGCTTGTTCTTAGCTAACGCTCTTACGGCTTCAACGTCGGCAGGTGTGCCACTCTGAGCCATAGTGCCGAGACTGCATCCCATCAGCAGGGCACCCATCATAAAATATTTCATAGTGTTCATAATCATTATCTTTTATAGTGAGACTTCTGTATATTTGATGCGTATTCTTATTGTTGGTTTAATCAGTTGATGACCACATCGCGTACGGAATAGTCGGCACGGGCGGGGAAGAGACCGGCATTCCAGAAGATGAGTTGTCCTGGATTAGGTAGCCAGCAGAAATTGGCAAATCCACGTGGCACGCCACTGGAGCGCGGGTCAGTACTGATAGCGTAGATGGTACGTATCATGGGGTAGTAACCATAGGCGATGTTATACTGATCAGGGGTATAACTGTTGGCACGTGTGGCCTCAGTGGCACGACTCACTCGCATCACTTTAATGGTACGGTTGTAAATCAGATTGGTGGTGTCGCGCTGGTCGTTGAGCCAGATACTGCCAATGACACCGATGGCGTTTTCGTGTTCCTCTACATATTTTACCACTTCAGCGCTTGTCATGGCGGCCTGTACATTGCCGTCGGTCTTCACCTTTTTGCCTTGCATGATAGAGTCAACAACGAATTTGAGGGTGGCTGATTTGGGATTGTCGAATACCACCTTGATTTTTTTCAGATTGCTCTCGGCATTCAACTCCTTCCATGATGTCATCTCTCCTGACATAATCTTGCGGAAATTGTCGACGGTAATCATCGAGTCAGGATTGTTCTTATGGACAATCAGAGCCAATGCATCATAGGCCAACGGGTAAATGAGTGGCTTATATTGATATGATTTAATGATTTCTTCTTCTTTGGGGGTCAGTGTGCGGGTGGTAAACACGAGCAACACCTCACGGTTGAGCAACTTCTCTATGGCATCCTGTTCGTTGGTATAGATGGCATAGATGGAGTCGCGCTTGTTCTTCATATTGAAGATGTCCAGTTCCTCGTCGATGACAGGACTGAGACTTTCATCGGCAGCAAAGTAACGGGCACGCTGCTTGTATTCATTATCAGAAGGCTTGTCCCCACAAGCGGGGAACAAGCCTATTGATAGTGCCAATCCAATAATAAAATTGTTGAATTGAGTTCTGTTCATATTAAAAAGATGTGCTTACTGCAGGCGGAAGGTGACGGGGAGTGTGAACTTCACACGTACGGCAGCACCGTTCTGCTTACCAGGATTCCACTTCGGCATTGACTTAACAACGCGTACAGCTTCCTTGTCGAGAGAGGGGTCAACAGACTTGATGACCTTCACATCGCTGATAGAACCATCGCGCTCAACCACGAAAGTGGTAACAACACGACCCTGAATACCGTTCTCCTCGGCAATCACGGGATACTTGATGTGGTCGTTCAGATACTTCATCAGAGCAGCGTCACCGCCCTTGAAGGTAGGCATCTGTTCTACAACATCATGAATCTTGGTCTCTTCAACCTTTGGGGGAACCTCGTCCACCACTTTCTCGTTGACTTTCAGCACGTGCTCAGCCTCGTCGCTACCTTGGTCGTAGTCAATGGCACCGATGGCAACATCGCTCTGTGCGACTTCATCCTGTGTCTTGGTGACCTGATCGGGAGCATCGTCTTCCATTTCGTAGGCGGTGAATTTCTCAGAGTTCATCACCGTCTCCTCAGCAACGAGCTGCTCAAGTTCCTCAAGTTCGTAAACAATCTCTTCTTCGTCCTTTTCTTCCTCTACCTCTTCTTCAACAGCTTCAAGTGCTACCTCTGTCTCGTGCTCTGCCTGAGCAGCTGCGATAGCATTCTGTGCGATGTTGACACCGAGGAAGGTGATAACGATAAGTGCAAGGCCAGCAACCAGTGCCAACATAGCGTAAAGGTTGCGCTTGCTAGTATCCTGACGAATGGTATAAGCACCATAAGCCTCGTTTTTGCCTTCAAAGACGAGGTCAATCCATCTTTGGTCTAATAGATCTATCTTTGACATAGTTCTTTCGTTTTAATGGGTTATTGGAGTTTAATACCGTTACCTTCCAGAATTGGCATATCCTTGTCGTTGATCTTATCGATCACGTACTTACCGATACAGCAAATCTGCATTTCGTCCAGAATGGTCACCAGATTGTCATAGTTAGAATTGTCCAGAGGCTTGATGTTCACGGCAAGCGTGGGCACCATGTTGGTCTCTTCGTAATTCTTCATGTCCTTGTCAACCTTCTCATACTTCGCCTTGTTCAACTGGCCGTTCTCAACAATGTCTACGTGACCTTTCTTAATCATGATCAGTGCACGGTTGTAGACAGAGTCGTTGAGCTCCTGCTGTGTCTTAGGCAGGTTGTTGAACCAAGTGTCAAGTTGGTTTTTGGCATCCATCAGCACCTTGGTAGGAGCATGACGGTGGTTGCGCAGTACCTCGCGAATACCTTCCTTACCCCATGTGGTCTCTTTCAGGAGCTCGGGGTTACCGAAGTCTTCCTTCTTGTCCACAATGTAGTAATAGAGCTTGTTATCTGCTGCCAGATAGAGCGTGATGGTATTCTCGGTCTTTGACTTATCCTTGTCCTCTGCTTGCATGTTGTCATCCTTTGCAGGCATGGTGAGGTGCATAGCCTGAGGCTTCTGCAGTGAACCTACCAGCATGAAGAAGGTAATAAGAAGCATCATCATATCCACCATCGGCGTGAAGTCCACGCGGGTGGTCATCTTTTTCTGCTTGCTTTCTTTTTTCTTAGCCATATCTTATTCCTCCAATTTCTTTGCTTGTGTAACCAACTTGTAGCGGCTCTCGTTGATGTCCTGCAATTCAGAAATCACCAATTTGACAGCACTGTAAGGAGTCTCTTTGTCTGCCTTGATGTTGATTTCGAGCTTGGTAGCTGAAACCTCAGTCTTCTCAGCGTCAGACAAATCGTTGTACCACTCTTTGTAGCCATTCTTCATGGCTTTTACCCAGAGTTGGAACTCACTCATCTTATCCTCGCGGTTCTGCAGACTGTCGGTGGGGATACCCGTAATCTTCATCAGCTTTACCTGATCCTCGTGACTCTTGCTCAGGAAATCTGGCATACTCTTCACGGGAATACCAATCTGATTGAAGACGATAATCTCCTTCTTCTGATCTGCCGTGAGACTGGTCTCACGATCCTTGAGCATCTGGTCGAGCGCCTTTTCCATTGTCACGGTCTTGTCGGTGCTCATCAACACGCGACCCTCTGGGTCGATGGTGATGTCAAGTATTGCCGATGAAGATACCTTTGCCTTGGTTGTAGAACCTGGCGTTATGACCTTCACCACCTCGTTCTTCGTGAAGTTCACTGACAACATGAAGAACGTCAGCAGCAACACCATCACGTCCGACATAGGCGTCATGTCGATCCAGACATCGTTTTTCTTAATTTTTATCTTACCCATAGTAGTAAATTGATTAAAGGGTTAGACAAAATTAAGCCTCGTCTGCGTGTGTAGCGTTGTAGGTCTGAGCAAGTGAATAACCAATCTCATCCAATGCAAACGAAATCTTATCGATGCGGTTGGTGAAGAAGTTATAAGATACAACGGCGAGCCATGAAGTACCGATACCGAATGCGGTGTTGATCAGAGCCTCAGAAATACCGGTTGACAGCTCAACAGAGTCACCACCACCACCAGAAGCCAGAGCCTGGAATGACTTGATCATACCTACCACAGTACCGAGCAGACCAGTCAGAGTACCCAGAGTAACGATGGTAGCAATCAGAGGCAGGTTCATTGTCAGCGTAGGCATCTCAACGGCGATAGCCTCTTCGTGAGCAGCCTGAATGCGTGCAATCTTAACCTCTTTCTTTACACCCTGAGCAGCGTCAGCCTCTTTGTAAGCCTGAACGGTAGCACGAACTACGTTAGCTACAGAGCCACCCTGCTGCTGGCAGTGCTGCAGAGCCTTGTCGAAATCAAGAGCCTTCAGGTCTGCCTTAATCTTAGCCAGGAAGTTAGCGAGCTTCTCTTTACCAATACACTTGCTCAGTGCGAATACACGCTCGATAGCCATGAAGAGCACGGTGAGCAGCAGTGTGTGAATCACAGGCACGATGACACCACCCTTATAGATGGTACCCCAGATGTTCAGAGGTGCACCAGCAGCATCGCCACCTTCGAAGTTGCTTCCAGAACCGAAGTTGAAGAAGAAGTTGCAGAATGCAATAGCTGCACAAAGAACGATTACCCAAATAGCATCCTTAATACCGACGCTACCAGACTTTTTTGCTGCAGGAGCAGCTTTCTGTGTTGTTGCCATAATTTTTTTGTTTTTGTTTTTAAGTTATAAATGAATGAAAATTAGTATATCGATTTAACATTAGTAGCTGTCAAATGCCCATAGGCTTCATGCCTCTGGGCGTAAATTGACCTCGCAAAGGTAGCAAATAAATGTATAAAGTCGACGTATTTAACTACATTTAACGCTTATTTTAAGGATTTTAGTGCCTCGCCGATACGTCGCATAGCCTCGCGAATGTTGTCATCGCTGGTGGCATAGCTCATGCGGAAGCAGTCGGGGTCACCAAAGGCATCGCCTCCGACAGTAGCTACGTGACCTACTTCGAGAAGATACATAGCCAAATCAGTGCTGTTTTCTATCTTCTTGCCATCAGGTGTAGTCTTACCGTAGAAGCTCGAACATTTGGGGAACAGATAGAAAGCTCCCTCGGGTACGTTAACTTCCAGTCCGGGAATCTGCTTGGCCAGTTCCACGATGAGGTTACGACGGCGCTCGAAAGCTTGGCGCATATCCTCTACACACTGCTGGCTCTGGGTATAGGCAAACTCTGCTGCCTTCTGGCTTACAGAGCAGGGACCACTGGTGTACTGACCCTGCAACTTGTTGCAGCCTTTCACAATCCATTCTGGAGCTGCAATATAACCAATACGCCATCCAGTCATAGCATATGCCTTGCTGACACCGTTGACGATGATAGTACGTTCCTTCATACCAGGGAATTGGGCAATCGACTCGTGATGACCTACGTAGTTGATGTGTTCGTAGATCTCGTCAGCCAGCACAAAGAGGTCTTCATGTTTTAATATAATGTTCGCGAGTGCGCGCAATTCCTCTTTATTATATACAGAACCTGTGGGGTTGCTGGGTGAGCAGAGAATTAGCAGTCTGGTCTTCGGTGTGATGGCAGCCTCAAGCTGTTCGGGGGTCATCTTGAAGTTCTGCTCGAAAGTGGCCTCTACGAAGACGGGAGTACCACCTGCCAACAGGGCCATCTGGGGGTAACTCACCCAGTAGGGAGCAGGGATGATGACCTCTTCACCTGGGTTTACCAATGCCATCACCGTATTGCACACACTTTGTTTGGCACCATTGCTCACGAGAATCTCGTTGGGCTGATAATGTAATTGGTTCTCGCGCTCCAGTTTGCGTGCTATGGCTTGGCGAAGTTCGGGGTAGCCAGGTACGGGTGAATAGCGGGAATAGTTCTCGTCAATAGCCAACTTGGCTGCATTCTTGATGTGCTCTGGGGTATTGAAGTCGGGTTCTCCGACACTCATGTTAATCACGTCAATGCCCTGAGCCTTCATCTCAGAACTTTTTTGCGACATAGCCAGTGTGGCTGAAGGCGCAAGTCGCTGCAAACGGTTAGATAATTGTGCCATATTCTGTACAGTATGTTTCTTTCAGCGTGCAAAAGTAATCAAAAAGTTTCTTTTGACAAAGAAATAATACCGAATTTTTGGTTTTCTTCCTTTGTCTCCTGCTATTTGTTAAGTTGTGGTACGTACTTCACGGGTTCACCGTCTTTCTTCAGAGCATCGGCAAAATCCTGAGGGCTGATGGTGACGGGGCTGCGCATGAATTCTGGGATGTTGTAGCTCTTCATGAACTGACGGTGATAGTCAGGATCGGCACAGGGCAGCTCGAAGGGTTTTGCCCCATGTCCGTTTTTATCGATATGTGCAATAAACGGGCGGGTGAAGTTCCCGTCGTTTCGTCGGCTACTGAATACGACCCACCTTCCGTTGCTTGACCATGAGTGATAGCTCTCTACATCGGGTGAGTTGATTTCGCTTATATTGCGTACCATGTCCGTTGCAAGGTCTATGATACACAAGTCTGCATCATGGTGCCAGATATGGAATACACCGTAATTGCCTATGGTAAACATCAGGTAGCGGCCGTCGGGTGAAATACGAGGCAAAGTAGCACTTTTGCCTAGTGAATCGGCATCGAAAATCAGTTCACGTGGGCCGAACTGTTTTGTCTCTGGATCAAAACTCTTCTTGTAGATGTTGTATTTCACTTCTTTGAAGCGTTGGATGAGTTCGATGCCAGGATCAATACTATCCTTGAATTCAAAGTGGGCGCTACAGTAGTAGAGCGTCTTTCCATCGGGTGCCCATGCGGGGAATACCTCAAACTCTGTGGGATTATTCTCTAAGTTTGTCACCTCGTTGCGTTCCACATCATAGGCTATCAGATCACTTTGAATGTCGTAGACCTCTATCTTATCGGGATTGGTGATATGGAAGGTCTGCACGGTGTTGTTAGTGGAATAGACAATCAGAGGGAGCCAGGGGTGCCAGGCGGGATAGACGCCCGCGGATAGGATAGAGTCGGATTTCATATTTATTTTCCGTATCTTTCCATCATAGGCAATCATGGTGCCGCCAAGATACTGACGGGCATGGAACTGCATCCGTTCGGGGTTGTATTGCTGGTAATTATGGCAGTTGATACATTGTCCGTCAGTATATTCTTGACAGAGCATATTATCATAAATCACGCTTTCGTCATAGTCTTCCAGACAGCGTTGGTTGATCGTCAGGTCTTCATAAGTGACATACGAGGGTGCTATGAGACGATAGCTGATATAAGGGTCGATGGAATCGGGCGATACGTAGATGTTGAAGGGTTTGTACTTCGTCCATTGGTCGTTCTTTTGAATATAGACCTCAACATTGATGGCCTTCCCCTTAGCGCTTTCAACCAGTCGTCGCCAATCATCGGCATCGGGTTGTACCTTTGTTCCGTTGCAGATGATTTCCTCCTCGCCAGCTGTCAAGCGAGCCGCGATGCCGTCACTTTTTCCGTCGGACTGGAAGGTTAGCGGTGCAATATTGATGGGTATGGTAACATTGGTGTAGTCGGGATAGATGCTGGGATAATCTTCCGACTCGTTATATGTTGTGGGTATCTGGTTCCCGCAGGCCGCAAAGATGGCCGTTGCGGCTATGATGACAAGCAGTTGCTTCATATCAATAGTACGTGATGTCTTTTAGGAAGAAGTATTCGAAATAATAGGTGTTTCCGTATCTCTTTTTGAGATAGTCTCTCATCGGTTCGCTGGGTCTTCCCTGACATTGTTGCATGATTTGCATAAAGCCTCTGAAATTCTCTTTCACACTACTGTCGATAGGCAGTTCTTCGGTGAATGGCAAGTTTCCAATCTTGCCGAAGAGGTAGGCCGCCTCTTGGAAGATGCGTGGTACAGGGTTGTCGGGATGTAGGTTGAGATATTGCTCGAAACGTGCCCAGAAATCAGCATTGCTCCTTGTCCACATCGCAGCCAGGACGGCCTGCTCTTGGAAGTACGGGTCATTGGAGTCTGTTTGTGACAGCATCACCATGAGGTTTTTCTCCACATAGTTGTCACCCTGACTCTGAATGTCACCATAGTGTAGCATATGGGTGATAGGACCAGTCTCCATGTCATCGGCCAGAAGGCTTGGGTCTTCAATGAATGTTTCCATACGGTCGGCCCATTCGCTATAGTATTGTGTTTGTCGGAGCAGGTCAAGGTATTTCCTCGCCACTTGCTTTTCGTTGGTGAACAGAGCGGTTCTGACCATGTATTGAAGTAGTTCCACGCTCCAGCCGTACTCAACACCTTCCTCCATACACATGCGATGACATTCGTTCATCACACCATAATGATAATATATCTGGCGGCCAGCCGTGTTGTACATATAGACAGACAATGGCGTATTAGGCTTCTTTGAGCCTTTTGCGAAACTGTACATCTCATCGCACTGACGTCCAAGTCGGCTCAGCGCCAAGTTGTGTATCATCACGATAGAACGCGTAGGCTCGCCTGCCTGCTCTTCCCCCTCTTCCAGAATGCCTTCCCAGTCGGCCTGTTCCAGACAGCGTAGCATCCGTAGTTCATGGTGGAAATTGTCATCCTTATACCAGAAGTGATAAACTCCTGCTATTAGTGCGGCTAAAAGAATACTCTGGATGACGATATGGCCTGTGCGGCCTATCTGGCTTATATAGTTTATGCGGCCTATGGGAATTGCTATCCCAATGAAGTAGGCTGCAAGCAGATAATAGGGGATATAGTATTCAGGCAGCGACGTGTTAGCAGTGAAGATAGGTAATGCTGCTCTGTAGATGTCATGGATGTTTGTCTGATAATAGACGTGGCGATAGTAGAGTAGGGGTATGATAACGATGAATAGTAGTGTGATGACCGAGAGTACGATTCTCTGTGCTAACTTCCCTGATAGTCGCCACGTTGATATGGCCATTAACATGGCTGCTCCAAGGGCGTAGACACCCATCAGCGGATAGCCAGCAACTATCACAAGTGTGATGTAACCGATACGTACCCAGATGTTCTCAGGAAAACTCCGAAATCCCCATATCAGGGCAACGCCCGCTGTTGTTCCGATGGTGGCAGAGAAGAAATAGCCTCTCAACTTCATCATATAGACCCAGTAGCCCATATCCATGTTGGCTACCAACAGGATAGCTACGGGAATCAGCGTTATGATGATCCACCTGTCGGAGATGGAGAATGCGCGTTTTACCAGCCACATAAGCAGTAGCCACCAACCGCACAGCATCAGTACACCTATCCAGGGGTGGTAGAAAAACTGCGTGAAGAATGATCCCAAGTAGGAGAGCATACCTCCCGGCGCCACCATCATCTGCTTGAAAAATAGTGAAGAATAGAGAAAAAGGTTATGCTGTTGCACCTTCCATAGAAGGTCGGACTCTGCATATAACAGGACAGAGGCAATGGCCACAAGTGCGCCCAACCACAGAAATAGAGAGCTAAATCTTTTCATCGTGTCTTTCCACTTCTCACTCATCACTTCTCACTTCAGATGCAGCGTATGTCCCATGCGGTCTTGCTTGGTCTTCAGGTAACGAATATTGAATTCGTTGGGTGTTACCTCAATGGGTACGTTCTCTACAATTTCCAGTCCGTAGGCTTCCAGCCCCACGCGCTTCACGGGATTGTTGGTCATCAGGCGCATCTTGTGAACACCTAGGTGACGCAACATCTGCGCACCGCATCCGTAGTCGCGCTCGTCGGCCTTGAATCCTAGGCAGAGGTTGGCATCTACAGTGTCGTAGCCCTCCTCCTGTAGTTTATAGGCCGCCAGCTTATTCATGAGGCCGATACCGCGACCTTCCTGCTGCATATAGACGATAACGCCCTTGCC
>CAZIKA010000056.1:0-2022 GCA_964539705.1 uncultured Prevotella sp.
TGGAGCCCAGCGTGATGCCTACCAAGGTGCCCAACCTGCTGGTAAACGGTGGTAACGGTATTGCCGTAGGTATGGCAACGAATATGCCTACCCACAACCTGGGTGAGGTAATTGATGGTTGCTGCGCCTTCATCGATAATCCTGAGATTGACTGCGAGGGCTTGATGCAGTATATCCCAGGCCCTGATTTCCCTACAGGTGCTTATATCTATGGTTTGCAGGGCGTAAAAGATGCTTACGAGACTGGTCGTGGCCGTATCGTGATGCGTGCTAAGGCTGAGATCGAGAGTGGTGAGACCCACGATAAGATCGTTGTAACAGAGATTCCTTACGGTGTGAACAAGGCCGATCTCGTGGCTTACATCGCCGACTTGGCTACCCAGCATAAGATTGAGGGTATCTCGAACGTGAACGATGAATCAGGTCGTCAGGGTATGCGTATCGTGGTTGACGTAAAGCGCGATGCCAATGCTAACGTGATTCTGAACAAACTGTTCAAGATGACTGCCCTGCAGAGCTCGTTCTCTGTGAACAATATCGCCCTGGTGCCCATTCCCGGCACTCATGGAAAAATGCGTCCGAAGCTTCTTTCGCTGCGTGAATGCATCCGCTATTTCATCGAACACCGTCATGAGGTGACTATCCGTCGCACGAAGTTCGACCTGAAGAAGGCGCAGGAGCGTGCCCACATCCTGGAGGGCTTGATCATTGCCGTGAACAATATCGACGAGGTGGTACACATCATCCGTCAGTCGGCTACACCTACCGACGCCCAGCGTAACTTGGAGAAGCGCTTCGAACTCGACGAGTTGCAGTCGAAGGCTATCGTAGATATGCGTCTGAGCCAGTTGACCGGCCTGCGTGTCGATCAGTTGCACCAGGAGTACGACGACTTGATGAAACTCATTGCTGACTTGGAGGAAATCCTGAATAATCCTGAGCGTTGCAAGCAGGTGATGAAGGAAGACCTGCTGGAGGTGAAGGAAAAGTATGGCGATGAGCGCAAGACAGAGATTATCCCCTTCGATCATGAGTTCAACGCCGAGGACTTCTATCCCGATGATCCTGTGGTGATCACCATCAGCCACATGGGCTATATCAAGCGTACACCGCTTTCCGACTTCCATGCTCAGAGCCGTGGTGGACTGGGTGCCAAGGGTGCTCGTCATCGCGACAATGACTTTACGGAGTATATCTATCCTGCCACGATGCACAACACGCTGTTGTTCTTCACACAGAAGGGTCGTTGCTACTGGCAGAAGTGCTACGAGATTCCTGAGGGCGACCGCAACTCAAAGGGTCGCGCTATCCAGAACCTGCTCAATATCGAACCCGATGATGCCATCAATGCTGTATTGCGTATCAAGAACTTCAACGATGAGGAGTTCCTGAAGACCCACTATGTGATGTTTGCCACCAAGCAGGGTATCATTAAGAAGACCTGTCTGTATGACTATAGAAATGTGCGTGCTGCTGGTGTTCGTGCCATCAATATCAACGAGGGCGACGAGGTTGTAGGCGTTCGTCTGACCAACGGTCACAACGAGATTCTGCTGGCTAACCGCAACGGACGTGCTGTTCGCTTCAATGAGGATGCTGTGCGCACCATGGGGCGTGTGTCGACGGGTGTGATTGGTATGCGTCTGGATGGTGGCGACGATGAGGTGGTAGGCATGGTATGTGTCAACGATCCTCAGACAGAGACCATCATGGTGGTCAGCGAGAACGGCTATGGTAAGCGCTCTGATATCGAGGACTATCGTATCACCAATCGTGGTACGAAGGGTGTGAAGACCCTCGCCATTACAGAGAAGACCGGCCGACTGGTAGCCATTAAGGTGGTAACTGATGAGAACGATCTGATGATTATCAATAAGAGTGGTATCCTGATTCGTCTGAACGTCAGCGAGGTGCGTGTCATGGGTCGTGCTACTCAGGGTGTTCGCCTGATCAACCTCACGAAGAAGAACGACACCATTGCCAGCGTCTGCAAGGTGCAGAAGGCTACCGAGGAGGAACTGG
>CAZIKA010000056.1:2122-15505 GCA_964539705.1 uncultured Prevotella sp.
GTGGCTTACCAGATGAAGGACCATGCTACTGCTGTGAAGTATGCCAAGATGGCTAGCGAAGACCCCAAGAAGGCTAACGAGGCAAGTGAGATTATCCTTTTCTCAATGAAGGAGACAATGAAAACTCAGGCCGACTCTACGGAGTATGTCAATATGCTGAAGAAACTGCATAAGGACAGTCCCGAGGAGGAGCGCTTCTTCAACCTGCTGATGGAGTTCTATACTCGTTCAAATAACATGAAGGCCTTGTCTGAATGGGCTGAGGAAGAGATTGCACTGAATGCAGAGAACAAGATGGCTTGGGCGCTGAAGGGCGAGGTGCAGATGAATAATCGCGAATGGGATGCTGCTGTAGAGTCTTACAAGAAGGCTATCGAGATTGATCCCGATTTCATCCAGTGTATCTTCAATGCCGGCGTTTGCCTGAATAGTAAGGCTATCGAGCTGAAGGATAAGCTGGCTGATAAAAATACTGGTGGACTGACAAAGGCTAATGCCGATAAGGTAAAGGCTATCCTGACAGAGGCATTGCCTTATCTGGAGCGTGCACAAGAGTTGGACCCTGACCGTGAGAAGGTAAAGTGGGCATATCCTCTGTATCAGATCTACTATTCGCTGGGCAACAAGGCTAAGTCGGACGAGATGGAAGCCATCGTTAACGGCGGAAACTAAACATAACCCTTAAATTAGAGAATGAAGCGACTCATTGCAGCCCTGCTTCTCTTACTAATGATGACACCGTGCTTGATGGCTCAAAAGAAAGAGCTTAGTCAAGCACGGTCGTCTATCAAGAGTGGCAAATATGCTGACGCAGAGAAGGTGCTTACCAATCTGCTGAAAGACTCGGTCAACCGTACCAATAAGCGAATATGGCTGGCCTATTATGATGCCGTGCTCGGACAATATGAGCAGGGCAACGAAAAACTTTACTTAAAACAGCAATACGACACAGCGGCGTTCTTCGCAAAAGCGCTGCAGTTGCTTAATATTGCTGAGACGATTGATAGTCTTACAAATGACAATCGCAAAAACCATTCACATCAGCTGAACGCCATCAGGCCGAATGTATTCAATGGTGGGTCGTTCTTGCTGAGAAAAGGAAAATGGGCTGAGGCCTATCCATATTATGAGGCCTATATTGACTGTGTGCGTCAGCCGCTGTTCGAGAGTTATAAGTATGATTCCCTCGACACACGACTGCCTGAGGCTGCCTATTGGACTACCTACTGCGGCTATAAGATGCAGAACCCTGTGCTAACGCTGCGCTATCATAAGCTGGCATTGAAAGATGTGTCGAAGGCGGACTTTACACTGCAGTTTGTAGCAGAAGCTCGTAAATGGCTGAATGACGATGAGTTGTATATCAAGACGCTTGAAGAGGGATTTCGTCGTTATCCCACTTTCCATTATTTCTTCCCACGTCTGCTAGATGCCTATACCAACAAGGGTAATTTCGAAAAGGCACTGGCTCTGTCGGATACAGCATTGATGGTCAACCCGTCGAGCGAGCTGTTTCTCTTTGCCAAGTCCACCACGCTGTTGCGTATGGAGCGTTATGCTGAGAGTATCAAGTACAGCGAGCGACTCATTGAGGTGAATCCCAATCTAGCAGAGCCCTATTTCAATGCTGGTACGGCCTATGTCAATATTGCCGACCGACTGGGTGACCATAAAGAGAAGAAACTGATTAAACAGGCTTATCAGAAAGCTTGTCCATATATTGAACATTATAGAAAGCTGATGCCAAAGGAGCAGGCTAAATGGGCGCCCGTACTTTATCGCATCTACCTGAACTTGAACATGGGTAAGCAGTTTGATGAGATTGACCGACTTTTGAAGAAATGAAAAAGATTTGTATCGTGGCGGGTGCACGCCCTAACTTCGTCAAGGTGGCTCCCTTGATTCGTGCTATAAAAAAGGCTGAGGGAGCCGAGTATGAACTGGTGTATACAGGGCGTGAGGACGACCCAACGTTGGAAGAATCACTCTTTGATGACCTCCAGATGCCCCGTCCTTCTGTCTTCTTTGGCGTAGACAGCACCAGCCTGAATGAGATTACCAGTAGGGTGATGGCACATTTCGATGCTTATCTGGAAGAAAACCCTGCTGATGTTGTTATCGTAGTCGATGACCTCGCCTCTACAATGGCTGCTGCTATTGTTACGAAGAAACGTGGCATCAAACTGGCGCATCTGGTGGCTGGCACCCGTTCCTTTGATATGAATATGCCGAAGGAAGTGAACCGATTGGTGATAGATGCCCTCAGTGATTACCTCTTTACGGCAGGCGTTAAGAGCAATAGCATAGCCAGTCGCGAGCAGTCGGACAGCAACAATACCTATATGGTGGGAAACATTCTGATGGATACTCTTCGCTTCAACCATCAGAGACTCGTTAAACCTCAAATCTCTAACCTCAATCCTCAAAACTATTATGTCTTCACACTCAATAGAAAGGCTTTGTTAGCAGATGAGGAGAAACTGAAGCAGATGTTAGAGGCTATGGTAGAGGCTGTTGGTGATACCACTATTATCGCACCATTGCGTGGCAAAGCACTTGAGATTGTTAGTCGTATCAAACCTCAAACCTCTAATCTTAAACCTCAAAACTCTCTGAATTATTTAGAGTTCGGTTGGCTCATAACCAATGCAAAAGGTATCATCACTGATTCTGGTAATGTGGCAGAGGAGGCTACTTTTAATAGTGTGCCTTGTATTACATTGAATAGTTATACGGAGCATCAGGAAACGGTATCTGTGGGGTCAAACGTCCTTGTGGGGGAAGATCCTCTGCGCTTGAAGGAAGAGTTGCAGCATATCGAAGCTGGAGAATGGAAAAAAAACGCACTGCCTGACCGATGGGATGGTCGTACGGCAGAGCGCATAGTGCAGATTCTGCTTTCTTAGTTTACAGAATAGTAAACTGCTTACATCGATATTTCTCCGCAGAGGCTTTGTTTCATATATTTACGTACCTGTTCTGGATCATCGTATTTTCCTTGCAGATACATCAACTTGGTGACGGCAGCTTCTACAGTTCCGTCATAGCCACTGATGACGCCAGCCTCCTGTAGCTTGTAGCCAGTATCATAGCGTCTCATCTCCACGCAACCCTGCAGGCATTGGCTGATATTGATAATTACCTTACCTCGACGGGCGCCTTCGCGTAATGCGC
Source organism: uncultured Prevotella sp. (assembly GCA_964539705.1). GTDB lineage: Bacteria > Bacteroidota > Bacteroidia > Bacteroidales > Bacteroidaceae > Prevotella. The sequence goes on from CAZIKA010000056.1 coordinate 5,297, forward strand.
TTAGTAACCACGAGTTCTGAGGTGCATTGCCGGAACCGAAGGTACGCATCACGATAGCACGAAGATTGGGCGTAGCAATGATATGTCGAATAAGGTCTTCACGGATGCCTGGGAACAACGAAAATATGATTACGTTGTTGTCTAGTTTGAATTGAGGCTTGAGGTTTGAGGCTTGAGGTTTGAGGATGAACTCATCGTGGTAGGTTATCTCTACACCAGCATCAGCCAGATGTGGATAATTGAACGACTCGAAGGCGTTGAACTCATCGGCACTCTGTTTGGTGGTGCGGTTGCCTCGCATGAGGTGTCCGTTGAAATAGATTCCCACTTCTGGTACCATCGCAGACCCGTCTTCTCGTTTAGCCCCAGCCATCTCAATACTGGTAATTAGGTTCTCCTTGCCATCAGTACGTAACTGTCCGATAGGCAGCTGTGAACCAGTCAGAATAATAGGCTTCGAAAGGTTCTCGAGCATGAATGACAGAGCCGAAGCTGTGTAAGCCATTGTGTCGGTGCCATGAAGAATCACAAAACCATCGTATTCCTCATAGCGGTCGGCAATGATATGGGCCAGTTCTGTCCAAAGGCGGGGCGACATATCGCTGGAGTCGATGGGAGGGTTGAACTGATAGGTGGCTATTTCGGTCTTGAATTGTGTTAACTCTGGTACACGACTGAGCAGGTGCTCGAAGTCGAATGGCTCCAGAGCACCTGTCTGCGGGTTTTGGTTCATCCCAATCGTGCCGCCTGTATATATCAAGAGAACCTTTGATGTCATATACTGGGATGACTAGTAGAACTAGTTTGACTAGGACTTAGAAGCGGAAATCGAGTTCCACGTCAACCATATTGTAGTCGTGCTTGTCAGAATTGATGGTGCGATCGTTTACGCGAGCATACTCCACGTTGATCTGTAAATTCTTGGTGAACAGGTAGTCGGCACCAATCTCGTACATGGTTTTTGCACCTCCAACAAATGTTCCTGCACCATTGATGAAACCATTCCATGAATCAGCTTCGCGATACAGGTCGTAGCGAGCCTTTACGTGTATCTTATTCTTCTGAATAGGAGCAATGCAGAGGGCGTAGATACCATCGGCCTTGTCGCTGGTTTGAGCTGCGTTCCAACCCTGACTGTGGATATACTCTGTACGGAAGGTCCAGTCGTTAGCTGCATACTCGCCAGAGAGGGCATAGCGATTCTTCTCGCCTACGCCAGCGCGACTACCTGTCCATCCGAAGGCACCAATACGCATACCCTTGATAGGCATTACCCACAAACCTCCGATGATATCCTTGCGGTTATCCTTATCCTTTTGGTTGATACCCTCACCATTGAATGCACCTACCTGATAGTGTAGCAGGTTACGACCTTCGGCATTCTTCAGGAAGTCACCCTGAATCTGCACACCGATATCACGACCGTTGGAGGCGTTGCCACCACAACGATCAGAGAAACCTGCCAGTTTGCTGACATTCTGTGAATAACTCATGAAGCCTTGAGTAATAGGGTGCATGGGGTTTTCAAACGTAAAGGGACGTTTGAACTGACCAGCTTTCACTTTGAAAAACTCATATTTCTGCCACTCACCGAAGAGGTCTACTAGACGGATGTCGGTTTTTGCGGCATTATCAGGATCGTAGGTGTTACCATTAATCTGCATCTGCACCTTCCAGTAGAAGTCCTCATGAGCACGGCCTTCCAAAGCCATACGCACCAAGCGGAGGTTGAATCCGTTGGTCTCTTTCTGATCCTGGTCGCTTGCTTGATACTGAACCATGCCGTATCCGCTGAACTTCACATTCTGAAACCATTCGTTCTGAGCCTGTGTGCTCTGTGTTGCGCCCATCAACAGGGCTGCAAATAAAATCTTCTTCATTTATTTTCTTTTTAGTAATACTACGTTTTCTACATGTGGCGTATGAGGGAACATATCAACGGGCTGTACCTCTACAACCTTGTACGCTTCGTCCAAATCCTGCAAGTCGCGAGCTTGTGTGGCAGGATTACATGATACGTAGACGATACGCTCAGGTGAAGCACGCAGAATTGTTTTTACCACATCGGGGTGCATACCGGCACGAGGAGGGTCGGTGATGATAACATCGGGACGTCCGTGCTTGGCGATGAAGTCATCGGTGAGGATATCCTTCATGTCACCGGCATAGAACAACGTGTTCTTGATGCCGTTAATATCAGAGTTAATCTTCGCATCCTCGATAGCCTCTGGTACATACTCGATACCAATGACTTTTTTAGCTTTCTTGGCTACGAAATTAGCGATGGTGCCTGTTCCTGTGTAGAGATCATAGACCATCTCGTTGCCTGTCAAGCCTGCAAACTCACGAGCAACGGAGTAGAGGTGGTAAGCCTGTTCAGTGTTCGTTTGATAGAACGACTTCGGTCCTACCTTGAACTTCAAGTCTTCCATCAACTCAAAGATATGATTCTCGCCCTTGAATACCAGAATCTCTTGGTCACCAATGGTGTCGTTGCACTTCTGGTTGTCCAGATAGAGTAGGGAGGTGATTTCTGGGAATGAGTCCGCAACGTGTTGAAGTAGGTCGAGTGCCTCTTTCTCACCACCCGTTTCGTCATAGTGGAACTGTATGATGACCATCCATTCGCCGCTAGCAGAGTTGCGGATAATCACATCACGCAGCAAACCAACTTGTGCTCTGAGGTCGAAGAATGACAATCCATGCTTTATGGCATAATCACGAATGTCGTTGCGGATGCGGTTATGAAGGTCGTCCATCAGCCAGCATTTCTCGATAGGAAGAATCTTGTCAAAGGCACCTGTGATGTGGAAGCCGATGGCAGGCACATCCTTCAGACTTTGACTCTCGTCTTTAGGCAATGCTGTTATCTCGTCCTTCGTTAGGTAGCGCTTATTGGCACATCCGTAGTCAAGCTTGTTGCGATATTCTTGTGTCTTTACGCTACCAAGAATGGGACGGAACTCGGGAAGTTCTATCTTGCCGATGCGATGTAGCTGATCGTATACTTGTTGCTGTTTGTATTTTAACTGCTCTTCGTACGGCAGGTTCTGCCATTTGCAGCCACCGCATACACCGAAATGTCGACAGAAAGGTACAGCACGTACTTCACTCTTCTTAACGAACCGTACTACTTCGCCTTCGGCAAATGAGTGCTTCTTACGACGGATCTGAATGTCACAGATATCGCCAGGCACACAAAACGGTACGAAGACTACCAATTCGTTCCAATGGAACAAACATTTGCCTTCTGCCGCTACGGCCTCGATAGTAATGTTTTCTAATAAGGGTAATGGTTTCTTGTTTCTCGCCATTATAAAATCTTTGTAAGTTCATCGATGATATCGCTGGCCACCTCTGACTTCGGTTTCTTCTCAAAGTCCTTTTGGCCATTGCGCGATATGATACTAATCTGGTTTTCGTCGCTCTTGAAACAAGTACCTTCGTTGCGCAGGGAGTTCAAGACGATGAAGTCCAGGTTCTTCTTTTCCAGTTTCTGCAGTGCATTCTGTTGCTCATCATTGGTCTCAAGTGCAAAGCCTACAAGCACCTGTCCCTCGCGTTTCGTCTTACCGAGTGAGGCTGCAATGTCAGGATTTGGTATCAAGTGGATATCCATCATCTGACCTACGCGCTTAATCTTCTGGTCAGCAACATCTTCAGGGCGGAAATCGGCAACGGCTGCGCACAGGATGGCTGCATCCATTTTGGAGAATGAGCTCATCGCTGCATCATACATTTGTTGGCAGTTTTCTACATCTATGCGATGTATATTACTCATTGTACATTGTACGTTAACAGGACCGGCTATCAGTGTTACATCTGCTCCTCTGCGGGCACATTCCTCGGCAAGGGCAAAGCCCATCTTGCCGCTCGAATAATTGCCAATGAAGCGTACAGGATCAATTTTTTCGTAGGTTGGACCTGCGGTAATCATGATACATTTGCCCTGTAAGTCTTTTTCTTCGAAGAATAAATCAAGGGTTTCCACAATCTTCTCGGGCTCCTCCATTCGGCCTTTGCCTTCAAGTCCACTTGCCAGAAAGCCGCTCTGTGGTTCAATGATATGGTTGCCAAAGCCCTTCAGACGCTCCATGTTCTGTTGCGTAGTGGGATGAGCATACATATCCAAGTCCATAGCAGGTGCGATAAACACAGGGGCTTTCATCGACAGATAGGTGGTGATGAGCATGTTGTCGGCAATGCCGTTGGCCATCTTTCCTAAAGTAGATGCTGTACAAGGAGCGATGAGCATCGCATCAGCCCATACCCCCAAAGCTACATGTGAGTGCCATGTGCCGTCGCGCTGTGAGAAGAACTCACTGATGACAGGCTTCTGTGTCAGCGCCGACAATGTGATTGGGGTGATAAACTCCTTGCCGGCAGGCGTGATAACCACCTGTACCTCGGCTCCGCGCTTCACTAGTTCACGAATAATTAAGCACGATTTATAGGCTGCTATTGACCCCGTTATTCCTAATACGATTTTCTTTCCCTTCAGCATATTGTTATTTCTGTGCCTCGCGCAGACGAATGCGGGTCAGCACTTGTTTGGTGTTATAAGTAAACTCGCCTCCCATAATCCAAGCATAATAACCTATATCGGTACGAAGCACCTCAGCAACGGTCTTGCCCTTATGTTTACCGAAGTTGAAGTATTCTACCATGACAGGATTACCATCTTTGTCTGTGATGGTATTGCCCTTAGTGTCCTTTGCCTCTCCCCAAATGATACGTCCTGCGAAGTCTACGTTGTTGTTGGATTTGGAGAACTGTGCCAGGCAATCCATGTCGTTCTGAAGCACGCGTCCTTCAGGATCCTCACCTAGTTCACGCTGCTTCTCTTCCGTATAATGATCCAGTTCCCCCATCAGCACGCGATAGGTGGCCTCTGTATCTTGATCTGCACGGTGGGCCTCAAAGTCATCCTCCATCTTTCGGCCGCAATAGAACTTATAGGCAGATGCCAGGTTGCGGCGCTCCATTTTCTTGAAGATAGTGCAGGCATCGATGAGTCGGCATTTAGAGAAATCGAAGTCGATACCAGCACGCAGGAACTCCTCTGCTAAAAGGGGAATGTCGAAGTAGTTGGAGTTGAAGCCTGCGAAATCACAACCAGTGAATTTCTCCTCTAGTGTCTTAGCCAGTTGCTTGAACGTAGGTTTGTCCTTTACATCCTCATCAGAGATACCTGTCAGTTGGGTGATAATAGGCAAAATGTGGCACTCGGGATTAATCATATAGTTGCCACGTTCTTCCTTTCCATCAGGAAAAACTTTGATGAATGACAATTGGATGATACGGTCTTTTACAATATCAAGACCGGTCGTCTCCAAATCGAAGACGACCAGTGGCTTATTTAAGTTTAATTTCATGTCTTTTAGTCATTAATCAGCATTGGCATCATCAGCATCAGCACATCCTGATTCTCGGGCTGCTCAGAGGGTAGTACCAAACCAGCACGACTAGGGTCAGCCAACTGAATGATAACCTGATCGCAGTCGAAATTGCTCAGTATCTCGATGAAAGAAGATCCCTTAAATCCGATGCTCATGGGCATACCATTGTAGTCGCAGGTCATACGCTCAGTAGCAGTCTTTGAGAAGTCGTAGTCTTCTGCATCGAGCTGCAGTGTGCCGTTTTCTACATGGAAACGGATTAGATTGCTGGAGTCATTAGAGAATGGCTGTACGCGACGAAGTGCTGCCAATAATCCCAAACGGTCAACGGTCAGTTGGTTGGGGTTGCTCTGAGGAATTACAGAATTGTAGTTAGGGAAACGTCCCTCAATTAGGCGGCAGATAATAATTCCGTCCTCAAAAGTAATCTCTGCATTACGGTCATCGAAACGAATCACTACATCTCCTCCTTGTTTTCCTAGTACACTTTTCAGTAGAGAGGCTGGCTTTTTGGGCAGGATGAATGATGCGGACTGGTCGCTATGGATGTTGAGAACCTTGTTGCGTACCAACTTATGTCCATCACTGGCTACAATAGCCAAATACTCACTGGTCAAATCAAAATAAATACCATTCATTACAGGACGGAGTTCATCTTGCGCAGTAGCAAATATTGAGCGGTTAATGTTCTCGGCCAGCACGTTGGTAGCGATATTGATAGTGGTAGCACCATCATTAATCTGTTGTGGCTGTGGGAACTCGTCAGCGTTTTCCACAGGCAAAGAGAACATACCGTTCTGATAGCTAATCTTTGCGAGGTTGTCGTTTTGGTTTACCTCGATGGTAATTGGCTGCTCAGAGATGCCCTTTACTGCTTCCAAAAGATCATGATTGCCTACACAAAAACGTCCATCACCGTCTGTTTCGGTTAGGTCGAGCGATGTCTTCATCATTACCTCACTGTCAGAAGCGGTGAGGTTCAATTTTCCGTCAACAATCTCAAACAGAAAGTCGCCGAGGATAGGCAAGGAATTCTTGCTATTGATAACTTTTGACAGAGCTACCAGTCGGTTGCTCAGTGCTGTGCTTGATACGATAAATCTCATATAATTGTACTTATTTGTTATTATTCGAATTGGACTACAAAAATACAAAAAAAACGTATGATTGACAAAATATTTGCAAAAAAATTACTTGTTTTCAAACTATTTTAGTAATTTCGCAAGCGATTTCGTGAAAATACAAACAAAAGTAATAATTTAAATATGGATTTAACAGGAAAAGTAATTGCCATCATGGAGGCAAGAGGGGGAGTTTCTGCAAGAACAGGAAACCCTTGGATGACACAAGAGTATGTAATTGAAGTTCCAGGACAATATCCTCGCAAGATGTTGTTCAATATCTTTGGTGAAGATAAGATAAAGCAGTTTAATATTCAACCCGGTGAAGAGATTACCGTTCAGTTTGATATTGACGCAAGAGAATATAATGGCCGTTGGTTCAATGATATTCGTGCATGGAATATCCTTCGTGGTCAGGTAGCAGGCACGGTTCCCGCTGCCACGTCATTCCCGTCTCAGACAGCTGCAGCTGGCGCTCCAGATGCTGCTACAGCACCGTTCCCTCCTGCACAGGAACCAGCAGCCGAAGGTACGGCTGATGACCTGCCTTTCTAATTAGTTGAGGGCAAAAAAAGAGCTGCAGAATTCTGTAGCTCTTTTTTTTATTTCTTATTTTTCACTCTTTATCTTTGTGATTCGATAAATCTCAATTCAGCTTCTAGCATCTCTAGTTTTGGCATCCTTAATCCTGCTTCATGGGCTATGGCGATAGGTCGTGAGTAGAGGTAATTTATCTCCATAGGTCGATGGAAGTCGAAATCGAGTTTCATTGATGGCGAATAAGGAGTCATCTCGTCAGTCATCTTAATCATGAGGTCGGCAAATGATTTGTCTATCCCGTTGACACCCAATGCGTTGGCTGTGTTGATAACCTCCATCATCTGTTCGTATATCAGAGCTCGTGTTGAGGAATTCTTAAGCAGAATGTCTGTCTGTGTGTTCAAGGCTACGGTCATCCCGTTGAATGGCATATTCCATACGGCTTTACGCCAGCGTGCCTCGTGGTATTCCACGGTTCCAGCCTTGATACCAGCTTCGTTGAATTCGGCTACCATTTGGTTGAAGCGCTGTTCGTTATGACACGAGTAGTTTCCGAAGTTGATATGTCCGTAACATTGGTGGTTCACTCGTCCAGGCTCTGTTTTTGCAGAGCAGATGAAAGCTAGTCCGGCTACTAATTGGATGCCTGGAAACATCTTCTCCACATCTTGCTCTACCCCAATGCCGTTTTGTATCATTACCACCATGGACTGCTCGTGGAGTAGTGGTGCTAATAGGTCCTGTAACAGATGGTTGCGCGTAGACTTTAAACACACCAAGACTGCGTCTGCTTGTGGCATGTCAGCAGTAGTGTGATAGGCATTCACTTTTGGAAGATGGAATGATCCATCGCATGAGTCTACCTGCAGTCCGTTTTCCTTGACGTATTCATAATCGTTGTGTAGCAGGAAATGTACCTCCTGTCCGCTGTGAGCCAGTTTGCAGCCATAGTAGCCGCCAATGGCTCCAGTTCCTATTACTGCATACTTCATTCTACTGTCACTGATTTTGCTAGATTACGTGGCTGGTCTACGTTCTTGCCTTTGCATACAGCTACGTGGTAGGCCAGTAGCTGAAGAGGAATTGTGGCTACCAGAGGTTCTAGGCATTCAATCACGTCGGGCAGTTCTATCACTTCGTCAGCAATCTTTGCAATCGTATTGTCGCCTTTCGACACAAGGGCTATGACGCGCCCTTGACGTGCCTTGATTTCCTGAATATTCGAGAGCACCTTCTCGTACATAGCATTATGTGTGGCGATAACTACTACTGGCATGTCAGAGTCAATTAGAGCAATCGGGCCGTGTTTCATCTCTGCAGCGGGGTAGCCTTCAGCATGGATGTACGATATTTCTTTGAGTTTTAGGGCTCCTTCGAGGGCAACAGGATAAGAGTAGCCGCGACCCAGATAGAGGAAGTTTCGGGCATAGGTGAAGGTACGCGCTAGGTCGCGCACTTTGTCGTTGGTATTCAATACCTCCTTGATGGTCTCAGGTATGCGGTTCAGTTCGTGTGTCACCTCAAGGTATGTCTGGCGATTCAGTGTGCCCTTGGCCTCGCCCAGTGCCAGTGCAAACATGGTGAGTACGGTGACCTGTCCGGTGAATGCCTTTGTTGATGCAACACCGATTTCCGGTCCTACGTGGATATAAGTACCTGTATCGGTGGCTCTGGGGATTGATGAGCCGATAGCGTTACAGATACCATATATAAAGGCGCCTTTCTCTTTTGCAAGTTGGATGGCAGCTAAGGTGTCAGCTGTCTCACCGCTCTGTGAGATGGCTATCACCACGTCACCCTTGCCCACAACGGGATTGCGGTAGCGGAACTCTGAAGCATATTCCACTTCGCAGGGTATACGGCAGAAATTCTCTATCAGCTGTTTGCCTATCAGTCCAGCGTGCCATGATGTACCGCAGGCCACAATGACGATACGCTTGGCCTCAAGGAGCTGACGGCGGTAGTCAATGAGTGCCGACAGCGTTACGTGATTGCCTTCTACGTTGATACGTCCCCTCATGCAGTTGGTCAGACATTCCGGCTGCTCAAAGATTTCTTTCAACATGAAATGCTCGTAGCCGCCTTTTTCTATTTGTCCTAAATCGATGTCTACGGTCTTGATTTTCAGATCCTGTTCTTCGCCTAAGATACTCATTACTTTCATCTCAGCATCCAGTCGTATCACGGCAATGTTGCCGTCTTCCAGATACACAACCTTGTCGGTATACTCGATGATAGGACTGGCATCGGAACCGATGAAGTACTCATCCTTGCCGATACCTACTACTAGCGGACTCTGTTTGCGGGCAGCAATAATCTGCTGCGGGTCGCGTTTGTCCACTACTGCGATAGCGTAGGCTCCGATTACCTGATATAGTGCTACCTGTACGGCTTCGAGCAGGGACAGGTGCTTCTTTACCATAATATATTCAATAAGTTGCACCAGCACTTCTGTATCGGTGTCACTTTTGAATTCTACGCCTTTTGCCTTGAGTTTAGCCTTGATGTCGGCATAGTTCTCGATGATGCCGTTGTGGATGATTGCCAGGTTATGACTCTGCGAGTAGTGGGGGTGAGCATTACGTGCAGAAGGTTCACCATGGGTTGCCCAACGTGTATGGGCAATACCTACACTTCCTGTCACATCTTTGTCTGCACAGTATTCTGTCAGATTGTCTACCTTTCCCTTAGTTTTGTATACGTTCAACTCTCCGTTGCCGCTGATTAGTGCCACACCTGCAGAGTCGTATCCGCGATACTCCAGTCTGCGTAGTCCTTTAATCAGAATCGGATAGGCCTCTTGCTTTCCGATGTAACCTACAATTCCACACATATAATGTAACGTTTATTCTCTTGTTTTCGAATTTTTGGGTGCAAAGGTACGAATAAGCTAGAACAATACAAAACAAAAACAAATTTTTATTTCTTCCTTGAGGAAAGGAACTTCCAATTGTAAGTAAAAAGCATGAAAAAGTAGAATACTGAAATGTTTTTTTCCCGTTTCTTCTTATTCATTTAATGAAATTGGGCGTAACTCCTTATGAAGGGAGCTACACCCAATTGGATTGTATCAAGGGATAATGATTATTCCTCAACAGCAGCCTGCGCGGCGGCTAATGAACACTGATTATCAATGACTTACGAAAGGA
>CAZIKA010000057.1:0-10198 GCA_964539705.1 uncultured Prevotella sp.
AATCTTTAATCTTTAATGCTTCTGAGCGAAGCGAATTTAATGTTTAATCTTTAATCTTTAATGCTTCTGAGCGAAGCGAATTTAATGTTTAATCTTTAATGTTTAAAGTCTCCAGCTCTTCCGACAGTTTCTCCCATCGCTCTACCTCTTCATCCATCTGTCGCTTGGTGTCGGTATATTCGGTGACGAGGGTCATATCCGATGCGTTCTTGGGGTCGCAGAGCAGGTTATCCAGTTCCTTGAGTCGCTGCTCCATCTTCGAGATTTTCTTCTCGCTCTCCTCCACGGCCTTCTCGGCACGCTTCAAGCGCTTCTGCTGTTCCTTACGCTCAGCGTAGGAAGAAGAAGAAGACTCTCCCCCCTGCCCCTCTCTGTGAGAGAGGGGAGTAGATAGTTTTGGAGGGTTCGACGATTGGGATGAAGGCTTGGTGAATTCTATCCGCTCGCCTCTTACTTCTAACTTCTCACCTCTATTATTTAAGAAGTCGTAGATGCCTCCGATATGCTCGCGCACCTTACCGCCGCCAAACTCGAAGACCTTGGTGACGAGACCATCCAGGAACTCACGGTCGTGAGAGACGATGATAGCGGTGCCATCGAAAGCCTTGATAGCCTCCTTGAGCACATCTTTAGAAGGCATGTCAAGGTGGTTGGTAGGCTCGTCGAGAATCAGCAGGTTCACGGGCTCCAAGAGCAGACGAATCATAGCCAAACGACTGCGCTCGCCACCGCTGAGCACCTTTACTTTCTTCTCCGAAGCCTCGCCTCCGAACATGAAAGCACCCAGGATATCGTTGATGCGCAGGCGGATGTCGCCCTTTGCCACGTTGTCAATCGTCTGGAATACGGTGAGGCTCTCATCGAGCAACTGTGCCTGGTTCTGGGCAAAATAGCCAATCTGAATGTTATGGCCTACCTTCAGGTTGCCCTCGAAGGGAATCTCGCCCATGATACACTTCACCAGCGTAGATTTACCCTCGCCGTTCTTACCAACGAAAGCCACCTTCTCGCCTCGTTTGATGGTGAGGTTCACGTGGTCGAACACCGTGTGGGCGTAGGTTTTCTTTACGTCATCACAGATCACGGGATAATCGCCTGAGCGCAGACAAGGCGGGAACTTCAGGTGCATAGCCGAATTGTCTACCTCGTCGACCTCGATAATCTCCATCTTTTCCAACTGGCGCAGACGTTGCTGCACCTGAACGGCCTTGGTGGGCTTATAGCGGAAACGCTCTACGAAGTCGCGGATATCCGCCATCTCTTTCTGCTGGTTCTCATAGGCACGCAACTGCTGTTCGCGACGCTCCTTGCGCAGCACCACATACTCGTCGTACTTCACACGATAGTCAACGACGCGTCCGCAAGAGATCTCCAGCGTACGGTTCGAAACATTATTAATGAACGCGCGATCGTGACTCACCAGCACCACTGCCCCACTCCACGAAGCCAACAGTTGCTCGAGCCACTGGATAGACTCGATGTCGAGGTGGTTGGTAGGCTCGTCGAGCAACAGCACATCAGGACGGCGAAGCAGAATCTTGGCCAACTCGATACGCATACGCCAACCTCCGGAGAACTCGCTCGTGGGGCGATCGAAATCGCTACGCTCAAAACCCAAACCCACCAGCGTGCGCTCTATCTCGGCCTCGTAGCCCTCGGCACCCAGCATCTGATAGCGCTCGTGCTCAGAAGTAAATTTTTCCACTAACGCCATATAGTCGGCACTCTCATAGTCGGTACGCTCGTTGAGCTGCTGCTCCATCCGCTTGATGCGGTCGGCCATCTTCTGGATATCAGAAAAAGCCTTCTGAGCTTCCTGACGCACAGTGGTGTCGTCCTGAAGAATCATAACCTGAGGCAGATAGCCAATAGTGGAATCGCTGGCTACGCTCACCGTACCTGCCGTGGGCTTCTCCATACCACAGAGAATCTTCAGCATGGTAGACTTGCCTGCGCCGTTCTTGCCGACAAGGGCTATGCGGTCTTTATCGTTGATGACAAAGGTAGCATCACTAAACAGGGGCTTCACCCCAAACTCTACTTTAAGTCCTTCTACGGAAATCAATGTCTTATATCGTTTAAAGGGTTATTATATCAGAATTGGAAATAAATGAATGGCTGAATCTCGCTGCTCTTCACCTGGATGACCACATAGATGACAGCCACAATGAGCAACGCACAGGCTACGACCCCACCGCGTTCCAACAGTCGGATGAAACGATTCTGAAGACTGTCGGGGGTAAAGTGGGTCAGATAACCCAACAGCATGATGGCAAAGACTACCCAATAGCCGCTGACCACCTGTACGAAGAGCTCAGGATGGAAATTGGTCAGTATCTGATTGATCATCGTCCACGAGGCCTCAAAGGTGCGGTTGCGGAAGAATATCCAACAGAAGGTGACGAAATGGAAGGTCAACAGGACTGACAGCATCCACCTCAATCCACGACTATGATAATGCTTGTTGTGATGGAACACGTTTTCACGCAGCCACTTATGAACAGCCAATGCCACACCGTGCATACCGCCCCAGGCAATGAAGTTCAGGCTGGCTCCGTGCCACAGTCCGCCCAGCAGCATCGTGATAATGAGATTGATATACTGGCGCACCTTACCCTTGCGGTTGCCACCCAGCGAGATGTAGATATAGTCGCGAATCCACGATGACAGCGAGATATGCCAGCGACGCCAGAAGTCGGTGATACTCTCTGAACGGTAAGGGGCGTTGAAGTTCATCGGGAAACGGAAGCCCAACAGCAATGCGATACCGATAGCCATATCACTATAGCCCGAGAAGTCGCAATAGATCTGGAGGGTATAGCCATAGACGCCCAAGAGATTCTCCACACCGCTATAGAGCGAGGGATTATCAAAGATGCGGTCAACGAAATTCAGCGAGATATAGTCGCTTATCACGGCTTTCTTAAACAGACCGATAGCAATCAGATAGCAGCCCTGGGAGAACATCTGACTGGTAATCTCCAGAGGTTTTCGGATTTGCGGGGCGAAGTCGCGGGCTCGCACAATGGGGCCTGCCACCAGTTGCGGGAAGAACGACACATAGAAGGCGTAGTCGAGCAACGAGGGCAGCGGCTTCAGGTCGTCACGATACACGTCGATAACATAGGACATCGACTGGAACGTGAAGAATGAGATGCCTACAGGTAGGAAGATGTCCCACGGCTGGAAGTTCGACCCAATCATCTGTGCCCACATACCGGCAAAGAAGTTGGTGTACTTGAAATACCCCAGCAGCCCTAAGTCTATCAAAAGCGATAAGGCAACGAGCCATTTGCTCTTATGTTTGGCCAGGATGCCAGCTATCAGATAGTCGCTCAGCGTCACCACTGCCAGCAGTCCGAAATAGAAGCCGCTGGACTTATAATAGAAATAGTAAGAGAAGGCTGTCACAAACAGCAAGCGCATCGTCAGCTGGCGTTGCAACAGCATATAAATAAAGGTGAACCCCAGAAACAATATCAGAAACAAGCCCGTGGAGAAAAGCATGGGCTCGTCAGCATGATATGTCAGGAGATGAAGGATGCGTTCTGTCATGGATGTAAGCGTTTATAGTTGTCCACTCCCGCCTGAATACTCTCCACCAGCTTGGTGGCCAGTCGGCGTCCGCCAGCAAAGGTCAGGTGGGTATAGTCCTTGTTAGCCAGCCCATCGTCAACCATCTGCTTCATACTCTCGCGACCACCCATTGCCAGAAACAGGTTGAAGAAGGCCACCTGCTGATCGGCTGCCATAATCTGCTGATAAGCCACCAACGACTCAACACCTATCATTGTATGGATACCGGAAGCGGTGCGCTGATCGCGGTCAGGCATACTCACTATCAGCACGCTGGCTTCAGGATAAGCTTGGCGGATATGACGGATAGCCTCACCCATCTGACGTGTATAGGCTTTATAGTTGCCTGCCTGACTCTTATCACTTGCTACGTTCAATCCGAAATGGAACACCAGCAAATCGTAAGGACGCTGGGCGGCAAAGGCCTGAAGCGTCGCAGAAGGAATACTTCCCAGCGTAACACCCGACGAGCCTCGCATACTGAAATTATCAACGATAACGCCCGTCTGACTCTCCAAAGCCACACCATAGAGATAGGTATGCGACGAGGCCCTTGAAACGGTGTACGAGAGTCTGTTCATCGAGGCATGCCGTTGGGTCAGCACCTGAAGTTCAGGACTGCCAGTGACCTGTTCATAGATGGTGGTATCGCTATTGATTCGCGTAGCCAAAGAAAAGCCACCGTCGGTACGGAAGAACAGGCTGGCCTTCTGCCATTGAGCAAGATGCTTGCGGGCTGTAACACCATGATAAGTAAACGATGATGTCACGCTATCCTCAGCAACGAAATAGCGTTGGGCAATACCTTGAGACTGTGTATTAAAGGGCTTCTTTACCACTTCGTACTCACGGATGCCTGAGAACGAATGGCTCACCGTCTGACGGAAACCGTACACCTGACTGGCACAGTCCACCCAACCAACACCCTGACCGCCGTAAAGCGTCTGAAGCTGTTCACGCAGGTCGCAGGTCAGGATATCGCCCTCGATAAACGAATCGCCAAAATAGGCAATACGGACGGGACGATTTAACTCTTTCACCCTTAACAACTGCTGATAGAAGTGACTCATTCCGCCTGCCGCATCCTGACCATAATCGGAAATCATAGTCACTCCTTGGGGAGCAACAGGTTTTTCATTTGCAACGGAATCATTCACATAAACAGTATCAGAAACGACATCAGGAACCGTCGGAGCTTCGGGTACCGGAATGGTTTCGGCATTCATATACGACTCCTCTACCTCAGATATCAACTCGCTGAGGATATTCACATGACGCAGTTCGGTATCGCCAATAAAAAGCTTAGGAAGCAGATGTAGCGCCAAAAGCGCCACAACCACAATACCAACTAAGACAAACGTACGAGCTACTTGATTCATTTCTTCTGCGACTCCAGGAATTTGTCAAGCACATCAATGCCTTTTCTTGTACAAATTCCGCGAAGAGAAATAAACATGAAATTATTAAACACTTCCTCTACGGAAAAGCGCAGAAACAGACGCTTTTCTACAACCAGTTGCCCCACAGCATCAAACAGCAGAGCCACCATCTCGTGGTCTACATCCTCACGGAAATAGCCATCTTCGGTACCTCTTACCAGAAAATCTGACAATTGCTTCCGATTCTTCTCCTTGTTCTTTTTCAGGAAATCAAGCACCTGAGGATATCTCACGATATCATCGTAGAACTTCGGATTCGTACGACTAAACTCCCCTACTTTCAAGCTATAGACATGCAGAATGATATCCATTACATTCTTGTTGGTATTAGAAAAGTCAGCCATTTGCTGCTCACGCAGTTGCATATAAGTCTTGATACCCTCGAATAGCAACACCTCTTTATTGTCATAGATTTCATAAAGGGTGCGCTTCGAAATACCAAGCGAACGGGCTATATCATCCATCTTCACTGCCTTGATACCATTTTCTGCAAACAGCGTCATTGCCTTGTTCAGGATTTTCTCTTTCAAACCCCTTCTGTAAGCCGTATTATTTGTTATTTCTTGCATATCTATCTATTTTCGGTGCAAAGTTACTAAAAAGATTAAAAAACGAGGGACTTTTTCATCGTTTTTTTGTAATTTTGCACACCAAATATATATTTGATACATTTTTTTTATTCACGTATGGTAAAAATTTCTAAAGAAGCCGCATTGGAATATCACCAAAGCGGGCGTCCAGGAAAAATTGAAGTAAAGCCCACGAAGGCTTACAGAACACAAACAGACTTGAGCCTCGCCTACTCACCTGGCGTAGCTTATCCTTGTCTGGAGATTCAGGATAACCCAGATGATGCCTACAAGTACACAGATAAAGGCAATCTGGTAGCAGTAATTTCTAACGGTACAGCCGTCCTTGGCCTAGGTGATATTGGCGCTCTGAGCGGCAAACCCGTGATGGAAGGTAAGGGATTGCTTTTCAAGATCTACGGTGGTATCGACGTTTTCGATATTGAGGTAGCCGAGAAAGACCCCGAAAAGTTCTGCGAGGCAGTAGAGCGTATCGCGCCTACTTTCGGTGGTATCAATCTGGAAGATATCAAGGCTCCTGAGTGTTTCTATATTGAGGAGCGTCTGAAACGCACACTCGACATCCCTGTGATGCATGATGACCAGCATGGTACCGCTATTATCAGCGCTGCAGGTCTGAAGAACGCACTCGAGGTGAATGGTAAGGACATCAAAAAGGTAAAGATCGTAGTAAACGGTGCCGGTGCTGCAGCCATCTCTTGCACCAAGCTCTATATGGCTATTGGAGCACAGAAAGAGAACATCGTGATGCTCGACTCTAAGGGTGTGATCAGTACCAGCCGTACTGACCTGAACGAGCAGAAGAAGTTCTTCGCTACCAGCCGCACAGATATCCACACATTGGCAGAAGCTGTCAAGGATGCCGACGTGTTTGTAGGACTGTCAAAGGGCAATGTGCTCTCACAGGATATGGTTCGCTCAATGGCGAAAGACCCCGTAATCTTCGCGCTGGCTAACCCCACCCCAGAGATTACCTACGAAGAAGCGATGGAGGCACGTCCTGATGTGCTGATGTCAACAGGTCGTACCGACTATCCCAACCAGATTAACAACGTTATCGGTTTCCCGTATATCTTCCGTGGTGCCCTCGACGTTCACGCAACAGCAATCAATGAAGAAATGAAGTTGGCTGCCGTTCATGCTATCGCCGACTTGGCTAAGCAGCCTGTACCCGATGTGGTGAACGACGTGTATAAGGTAAACAACCTGAAGTTCGGACGTGACTACTTCATTCCGAAACCCGTTGACCCACGACTCATCTCTGAGGTCAGCGCCGCAGTAGCTAAGGCTGCTATTGAGAGTGGTGTGGCTCGTAAGACCATTACTGACTGGGAGCAGTATAAAGATTCACTCTCTGTATTGCTGGGTCAGGAGACGAAGTTGACACAGAAGCTCTACGCTACTGCAGCTGCCCATCCTCAGCGCGTTGTATTCGCCGAAGCTATTCACCCCACCATGCTGAAAGCTGCCGTTCAGGCTAAGAGCGAGGGAATCTGTCAGCCTATCCTGCTGGGTAACGATGAGGTGATTGCCAAGATGGCTAAGCAGATGGACCTGAATCTGGAGGGCATCGAGATTGTAAACCTGCGTCATCCCAACGAACAGGAGCGTCGTGAGCGTTACGCCCGCATATTGGCTGAGAAACGTCAGCGCGACGGTTATACCTTCCAGGAGGCTAACGACAAGATGTTCGAACGCAACTACTTCGGTATGATGATGGTAGAGACGGGCGACGCAGATGCTTTCATCACTGGTCTTTATACCAAATACTCTAACACTATCAAGGTAGTCAACGAGGTGATTGGTATTCGTCCTGAGTACAAGCACTTTGGTACGATGCATATCATCAACTCACCAAAGGGTACGCTCTATGTCACCGATACGCTGGTGAACGAGAATCCTGATACCGACACGCTGATTGATATCGCTAAGCTCTCTGCTACAGCTGTACGTTTCTTCAATGAGAAGCCTGTCATCTCGATGATTTCTCACTCAAACTTTGGTTCCAGCCAGAGCGCAGGTGCCAAGAAGGTGCGTACTGCCGTTGAATATATGCAGAAGGAATATCCCGATTTGGCTATCGATGGTGAGATGCAGATCAGCTTCGCACTGAACAAGGAACTGCGCGATGAGCAGTATCCATTCACAAGACTGAAGGGCAAGGATGTCAACACGTTGATTTTCCCCAACTTGACATCAGCACGCTCAAGCTACAAGATGCTGCAGATGCTCGACGCCGACGTAGAGATCATCGGCCCGATCCAGATGGGACTGAACAAGCCTATCCACTTCATCGACTTCGGTGCTTCAGTACGTGACGTAGTAAATATCGTGGCTGTGGCTGTTATCGATGCCTACGTGGATAAGATTAAGAACAGAATCAACAAACGATAAGTATTTATGGTGATGCATCAAGTAATTCTTTCACTCGGTGCCAACTATGAAGCAGAAAAGAATCTGCCCGAAGCGCGAATGAGCCTCGGGCAGATACTCTTTTCACCTATTTATACCGATGCTATATGGACGGAGCCTATAGCCAGTAAACGCACAGACCTATATCTCAACCAACTCGTTAAAGCACAAACGAATCTCGACTTTGATTCTCTGATAAAGGAAATCAAGGAAATGGAGATTCAGCATGGACGTACACCAGAGGAGCGCGAACAGGGTATCGTTCGCATTGATATCGACGTTTTAGAGTATGACGGCGTGCGCCATCATCTGCGCGACTGGGAACGTCCCTATGTGAAAGACCTCTTACCTCAACTTTAACACATCGCCCACCTTGATATCGTAATCAGGACTCAGGTGGTTCATCTTATAAAGCGACTCCAAACGGACACCGTATTTCTGAGCTATTGAATACATCGACTCACCCTCATGCACATAGTGCGGATGATCTTTGTATTCCTTGGGAGCACGCTTCTGCTTCTTCTTCAGCCAGACAACCTCACCTTCTTGCAGACGATCGTCGCGATCACGCTCATTATATCGGGCTATCTTCTTATACGATATACCTATCTCTTCGCCAATAGAGCGGAATGTATCTCCTTTGCGGGCATAGATAAAATAGTTCTTGTTGTATTGTCCCATTGGATGTAACGGCTGACCTCCAAGAGATTTATCCTTCGTATGTTTGGTCATCATCTTGTCATAAGAGCGAGCCGTATCATATTCATACAAACGATAGAGCTGGATTATTTCTATCAGGCGATCGGCATACTTCGGATTAGTGGCATAACCAGCAGCCTTCAAACCTCGCGCCCAACCCTTATAATCAGTTACCTTCAGGTTAAAGAGCTGACGGTAACGCTGACCGGAAGCCAGGAAACGGGAATGGTCCTCATACGACTCAAAGGCAGAATTGTAGGAACGGAAGCACTCATTACGCCGGTCATCATCCTGATAAAGCGTCTTCCCCGCCCATCCGTGACACTTAATTCCAAAATGGTTATTACCTCTACGAGCCAGCGTGCTCTCTCCTGCTCCACTCTCCAGAAGTCCCTGTGCCAACGTGATGCTGGCAGGAATCTTCCATTTCAGCATCTGCTCAATGGCGCAGTCCTTATATTGATCGATATATTTCTGATAGCGGGCATTCCATGTTGACTGAGCCTGTATGCCTACAGTTGCAATAGTCAGCAACGCAATTATAAGAGCTAATCTCTGATGTTTCATTTTTTTTGATGATGACGATTAGTCAATAAAACGACGGGTAAGGTCTTCATAGTTCTCAATCCTACGGTCACGCAGGAAAGGCCACCAACGACGCACCTGCTCTGAGCGTTTCATGTCAATATCAACGATGATGCTTTCCTCTTCGTCTGTCGAGGCTTCATAATAAATCTCACCTTGAGGACCGCAGACAAACGATGTGCCCCAGAAAGGAACGCCATCCTCATCACCCACGCGGTTGACAGCCACTACAGGCAAGCCGTTGGCAACAGCATGGCCACGCATCACCGTCTGCCATGCCATGCGCTGACGCTGCTGTTCTTCACTTGTGTCATTGGGATCATAACCAATGGCAGTAGGATAAATCAGTATCTCAGCACCTGCCAAGGCCATCAGACGGGCTGCCTCTGGATACCATTGATCCCAGCAAACCAGTACGCCTAATCTGCCTAACGAGGTATCAATAGGCTTGAAGCCCAGGTCGCCAGGTGTGAAATAGAACTTCTCATAGTAACCAGGATCATCGGGAATGTGCATCTTCCTGTATTTCCCTGCTATGCAGCCGTCTTTCTCGAATACCACAGCGGTATTGTGATAAAGGCCTGGCGCACGACGTTCGAAAAGCGATGTCACCAGTACGATGCCACACTCCTTTGCCACGCGTCCATAGATATCAGTCGAGGGTCCAGGAATCGGCTCGGCCAAGTCAAACAGGTTCACATCTTCCGTCTGACAGAAATAGAGCGAGTTGTGCAACTCCTGTAGCACCACGAGTTCCGCACCACGTTTTGCCAAATCACGAATACCATCACACAGCCTCTCAATGTTATTCACCACATCGGCCGTATTGTGTTGTTGGAGAAATCCTATCTTCATATCCTCGTTCTTTTTACTTTTTTACCCTTTTACTTTTTTACC
>CAZIKA010000057.1:10298-15334 GCA_964539705.1 uncultured Prevotella sp.
TTTTACTTTTTTACCTTTAATAATATTGCATCGTACAGCAATGAAGGCTGCCATGCTGCTTGATGACGGCACAGCAATCTATGCCAATAATCTCTCTATCGGGATAAGCCTCGCTAATCATCCGCATCGCCTCAGCATCAAGATCTTGTTGATGATATGTTGGCACCATTACCGCACCATTAATCACCAAATAGTTGGCATAGGTGGCAGGCAGTCGATAGTCATCGTCATATATTGGTCTGGGCAAAGGCAATTTGAGCAGACGATAAGGTTTCCCATCGAGCGTTCTCAACGCCTTTAGTTCCTCTTCCATCAAATCCAAGTCAGGATGATCGCTATCCCCTCCTGTATATAATATGGTGTCATCAGGACAGATACGCACCAAGGTATCGATATGTCCATCGGTATCATCACCAATGAGTGAGCCATGATTCAGCCATACGATACGCTCTGCACCAAGATATTCCTTCAGACGCACCTCAATATCTGCCTGCGTGAAGGGCTGGTTACGATGAGGCGCCATCAGACAACAAGTTGTGGTAAAGACCGTTCCCTTGCCGTCGCTCTCGATAGAGCCTCCCTCAAGCACGAAATCCAAATGGTCCTCGTAAATACCCTTCACGATTCCCTTATCATACAAATGACGGTTTATCTGGTTATCAAGTTCTGCCTCGAACTTCTCGCCCCAGCCGTTGAAGCAGAAGTCCAAAAGGACGTTCGTTCCGTTTTCCTCAACCGTGATAAAGCCATGATCACGTGCCCAGGTGTCATTATGTGGAATGTCGTCAACCACGATAAGGGACTCGCGCTTACGAATCTCCTGTGCCATTTGCTCATAGACGGCAGTAATCTCAGGGAGTATCGGAGCCCAGTCGGTGTGTTCGTGAGGCCAGGTGAGTTGCACGGCACTCTGCCTCTCCCACTCTGCCTGCATTCGTCTCTTCTTTACGTTCATGGGTGCAAAGGTACAAAATAATTCATAATTCATAATTCATAATTCATAATTATTTTTTACCTTTGACGTTGTCGAAGTGTACTCACGTTCGGAAAATTGCAAATTAATTTGCATTTTCGCTCACTTAAT
Source organism: uncultured Prevotella sp. (assembly GCA_964539705.1). Lineage (GTDB taxonomy): Bacteria > Bacteroidota > Bacteroidia > Bacteroidales > Bacteroidaceae > Prevotella. Next base: position 11,383 of record CAZIKA010000057.1, read on the forward strand.
CGTACCTTTGCAGTCAGAAAAGGAAAACAGTATGCTTGAACTCAACGACGTTTTGGTAGAAGGAGCCGAGAAAACGGTATCTATGATGGCACAAGAGCGCCAAGTGACCTGCCTAACAGGTGGAAGTAGCACGGTACGCTCGCAGCTATTACTGGCCATGATGGGGTTAGCCACAGTAAAGAGTGGCTATATCAGCATCGACGGCGAACCGCTCGAAGCGTCTAATACCAAGAACTTTCGCAGACTGATGTCCTATGCGCCCAGTCAGCTTGAGGCCGATGGTGAGATTATGGTCTATGAACCGCCCACCGTTCAAGATGTGTTCAGTTGGAAGGATAATCGTGATGCAGCCATCTCCAACGGTTTGTTGGAAGAGGAGATGAAACGCACAATGGCACCAAAGGAAAAAGCACAGTTGCTTGCTGTTGCCGTCCTCCGCAAGCGATCCATCCTACTGGTTGACCAGCCTGATGCGCTCTCCGCCAATTACCTTCATCATCTGGCAACAGACGGTCAGATGGTTATTGTGAGCAGCAACGACCCAGCTATTCTGAGTGCAAGCGATAATATTGTAGAAATATAAAAAGTGAAGCCATGATTAAATCAGACATATCCATTTTTGGGGCTGCCCTTATCGTTATCCTATTGTTTTTGTCAGTTGCTGCCTATGCCCTCATCGACCGCCGCGAGATGTTGCGAACGATGAAAGTATTCGGTTTGTTAACCGGTCAGACGGCATTGGTTGCCTTTGGCATGTGGATCGCTTATCGGCAGGATTCGTGGTGGATTCTTCTGTTATGGCTGTTGCTCATCACAGGATTATCAATGGCTTGGTGTCTCTATGAACTGCGTTCACAATGGCGTCAACAGTTATTACCCGTCATAGCGTCAATGGCAGCAGGTCTTCTCGTGGGCTTTGGAAGCATGATGCTCTGCGTACCCAGCCACTATTACATTCCCGTTCTTGGAGTCATCTCGGCCTTCTTGGCGCTTTCGGTTGTCCAGACGTTTCAAACCTATCAGCGTTGTCTTTTTCATACCGCTGCCCATCGTCAGTATATGCAAGCCAATGGTGCCACATTATTAGAGTCGCTGATGCCCAGCATTCGCCGTGCGCTGCGTGCTGCCGTACAGCCTCAGTTACGAATAATGGCACAACCCCTGTTGGTAGTCGTGCCATTACTCTTTGGTGGTATGTTGCTGGGCGGAGCTTCGCCCGTCGTATCTTTTGTTAGTATTCTGCTACTGATGTCAGCCACCTTTACGGCATCTGTCGTAGCAGCCATCGTTGCCCTTTACTGCTTTAAGAGGTAAGCCTTAAAGTCGGCAAATTCCTTTGTCATCGGAACGCTCTGCTTCTGACCTTTCATGAAAGCAGCCAGACGTTCTGGAATAGCCACATCGATACCAAGGATATCGTCAACCTTCTCCTTGAACTTGGCAGGATGGGCAGTCTCACAGAACACGCCTACCTCACCTGGCTTCAAGCTCTCCTCGAGTGCCTGATAGCCGCAAGCACCGTGAGGATCAAGGATATACCCCGTCTCCTTATAGCACTGGCGCATCGTTTCCTTAATCTGCTCATCGCTATAGGTAGCGCCGCTAATCAGGCTTGTAATACGCTTGTGTGTCTCTTCTGGCGTGAGTTTGCCGTTCTCGCTATAGAGGTTGATGATGCGTGCGAAGTTCGAGGGGTCGCCCACATCCATAGCATTTGCCAGCGTCTGCTTCGAGGGCTTTGGATTGTATTGTCCCGTCTGCAGGTAGTTGTAGAAGATGTCGTTGGCATTGTTAGCGGCAATGAAGCGCTTCACGGGCATTCCCATCTGATGTCCAAACAGGGCAGCACAGATATTACCGAAGTTACCAGAAGGCACGCAGATTACGATATCCTCAGGTTTCTGACCTTGGGCAATGAGTTGAGCCACCGCATTAAAATAATAGAATGCCTGGGGCAGGAAACGAGCCACGTTGATAGAGTTGGCCGAGGTGAGCATCATGTGCTCATTGAGTTCTGCATCCATGAAAGCACTCTTTACCAATGCCTGACAGTCATCAAAGACACCGTCCACCTCGATAGCCGTGATATTCTTGCCCAGCGTAGTGAACTGACACTCCTGAATGGGACTCACCTTTCCTTTGGGATAGAGCACATACACATGAATGCCCTCAACACCAAGGAAGCCATTAGCCACAGCCGAGCCCGTATCACCTGAAGTGGCCACGAGGACATTGACGGTCTTGTGTGTTGCTGTATCACAGCAACCTACAGACCCCTTACGCAGGAAATACTGCAATAGGCGAGCCATGAAGCGCGCACCTACATCCTTAAAAGCCAGCGTGGGTCCATGGAAGAGCTCCAGAGAATAGATATTGTCTTTGACCTTTACTACCGGACAGGGGAACTGCAACGTGTCGTACACCAAATCCTGAAGGGCATCCAGGTCAACATCGTCGCCAAAGAAGGCACTTGCCACATTGAATGCGATGTCCTGGAACTTCATCTTCGGCATATCCTCGAAGAAAGTCTTCGGTAACTGGTGAATCACTTCGGGCATATAGAGTCCGCGGTCTTCGGCCAATCCCTTCACGACGGCCTTCTGTAAGTCGGCCTTCGAGGCCTTTCCGTTAGTACTATAATATAGCATAAGTCTAATTTTTTCTAATTTGGCGGCAAAGGTAGCAGTTTTATTTGAGAGATGCAAACTTTTTTCATCAAAAAATAGTAACTTTGCAGCCGTTTAAAACAGAAAACAAAAGAAATGAACAGGATTGAAACACCCGTATTGCTGCTGACGGGCTATCTGGGCAGCGGCAAGACAACATTACTTAATCGTATTCTGGCCAACGAGAAAGGCATCAAGTTTGCTGTTATCGTCAACGATATCGGCGAGGTGAACATCGACGCTAAGCTTATTCAGCAGGGCGGCGTTGTCAACCAACAGGACGACTCGCTCGTTGCCCTGCAGAACGGTTGTATCTGCTGCACGCTGAAGATGGACCTCGTCAAACAGCTACAGGACATCATCCAGATGCAGCGCTTCGACTATATCGTCATCGAGGCCAGCGGTATCTGCGAGCCAGGCCCCATTGCTCAGACCATCTGCAGTATCCCCTCGATGGACCCGGAACTGACGAAAGACGGTTATCCCCGTTTGGATTGCATCGTTACCGTAGTCGATGCTCTCCGAATGCGTGATGAGTTCGAGGGCGGACAGTTGCTCACCCGTCCCGACATCGATGAAGAGGACATCGAGAACCTGGTGATTCAGCAGATTGAGTTCTGCAATATCGTGCTGCTCAACAAGGCCGCCGAGGTGACTCCCGATGAGCTGGGGCGCATCCGCAGCATCGTTCGCACCCTGCAACCAAAGGCCGAGATTATCGAGTGCAACTACGGCGACGTGGACTTTGATAAGATTCTGAATACCAATATGTTTGACTTCGATCGTGTAGCTACTTCTGCAGCCTGGATTCAGGAGGTGGAACGCCATCACGAAGAGGACGAGGACGACGATGACCACGATGAGCATGAGCATCATCATGAACATGAACACGAGCACGAACACGAACATGAACACCACCACCATCATCACCACCATCATCATGATGAGGGCGAGGCTGAGGAATACGGTATTGGCACCTACGTCTATTACCGTCGCGCTCCCTTCAAACTGGGACTCTTCGATGAGTTCGTAGCCCGCAAATGGCCTAAGGGCATCATCCGCGCCAAGGGTATCTGCTATTTCAACGATGAGATGGATATGTGCTACCTCTTCGAGCAGGCAGGCAAACAGGTGAGCATCCGCCAGGCAGGCCAGTGGTTTGCCACGATGCCGAAAGACGAACTGGCTCAGATGATGGAGCGCGATGCAGCCCTTCGTGCCGACTGGGACGAGCAATATGGCGACCGAATGCAGAAGATTGTGTTCATTGGTCAGCATCTGGACAA
>CAZIKA010000058.1:0-15147 GCA_964539705.1 uncultured Prevotella sp.
GGACCTTTCTGCATGGTGATACGTCCAAGGAAGGTAACCACCTTCTCTTTTCCTGTATGGTCAGGACGTGGAATATCCTGATACTCCTGTGGAAGAGGATAAACGGCGTTGTGCACGGTGAAGCACTTACGCGGGTCCTGATGATACTGGTTGATAACGGTCTGACGGGTCAGCTCACTGACGCACATGATACAGTCGGCATTGTCCATACCGTTCTTCTCAATCGAGTAGACGGTGGGGTTCACCTTACCACGAGAACGGTCGAAGTCGGTAGCATGGACATGAATGCATAACGGCTTGCCACTCACCTGTTTAGCATGAATGCCTGCAGGGAAGGTTAACCAGTCGTGGGCATGAATAATATCAAACTCCTCCGTACGGGCCACAACGCCTGCAATGATGGAGTAGTTATTGATTTCCTCGTGCAGATTGCCTGGATAGCCACCGGCAAACTCCATACAACCGAGGTCGTTGACATGCATATAATTAAAGTCAGCATAGATATGCTCTCGACATTTATAATAATAGTCGGGATCCATGATATTGCCTACACGCTGCTTCACGTAGTCGTAGTTCACGTCGCGCCAGGCAATAGGCACAGCGTTCATAGCCACGATACGACAGGCATGCTGACTCTCATCACCAAAGGGGTGTGGCAGACAGAGCACGGTATCGATGTCGCCCTGAGCCTTCAGACCCTCTGAAATACCATAGTTAGCGGTAGCAAGACCACCAAATACATGAGGAGGATACTCCCATCCAAACATTAATACTTTCATCGTCGGTCCTCCTTATTTTTGATATGAATACTTTTCAAGTAGCTTCATCGTGCGCAGAATCTCAGCTACGTTCATGGCAAACGACATAGCACCACGTCCGTGGAAGGGCGGATTGCCGTCGAACAGCTCTGAGATAGTACCGATAGCATGATAGTCGATCTCATCCTCATAGCCCACCATCTGACGCTCAACGAACGACAGGCGGCTACGCTTATAGAGCTTCAGGCAGGCCTCCATGAAGAAGCCGCCCAGCCAAGGCCAAGCCGTACCCTGATGGTAGGCATAGTCGCGCTGCGTCTGCGGACCTACATACATGGGGTTATAGCCACCACTCTTAGGCGACAGCGAGCGCAGACCCTTCGGGGTGAGCAGTTCACGTGTGCAGATATCCACCACGCTCTTCATCTGCTGCTGACTTAATGGAGAATAGTCGAGGGCTACAGCAAAAATCTGATTCGGACGAACACTCCAGTCCATCATGTTACCATCCACGTAGTCGAGCAGATAGCCGTACTCGTTGACAAAGGTATCGACGAACGACTTCTTGATCTTTGCTGCCAGCGCCTCCAGTTCATCAGCACCCTTTGGGTCGCCCTTCTCGGCAGCCATCGAGGCGCTGAACTTCACGGCGTTGTACCACAGGGCGTTGAACTCCACGATATAGCCGGAACGGGGCACCACAGGTTTGCCGTTGGCCTTGGAGTTCATCCAGGTGATGGCCTTGTCCTTGCCGTTGGCATAGAGCAGTCCGTTGTCGTCAAGACGCAGGTTGGGATGCTTGTCGTTCTTGATATAAATAATAATGTCTTGCAGGAGTTTGCCGTACTTCTCAAAGGCCTTGTCGCGACCGGCATACTTGGCATACTGCTGCATAGCCCATACAGCCCAGAGGGGCACGTCGGGCTGATCCATCTCATAGATCTTCACGCTGAGGGGCTTGCCTTCCATAAACTCACGCAGGCCACGCTCGGCGGTGTTCATCACCAACTCGAAATAGTCCTGCTCGTCGATAGCCAACGTCAAGCCTGGCAGCGAGATAAAGGTATCGCGTGCACGGCACTTGAACCAAGGATAACCTGCCAAGAGATAGCGGGTATCGTCGGCCTCGCGGTTGTGGAACTGATGGGCCGCCGTCACCAGACAATGATAGAAGTTATCACGTGGCACGCGGAGGTCTATCTCCTTCTGGAAGAGCGTCTTCAGCGTGCTCGACTTAATCTGCGAAGTAGAAGCCGAGAAGACGATGCTCTCGCCCTTCTTGATGGGAATCTCGAAATAACCGGGTACGTAGAGATCCTCGTTGGAGGCGTAGCCGCGCTCCTGCTCCTTAGGATACTCGATACCACGATACCAGTCGGGCTGGAAGATAAACTCGTTCTTCTTGTTGAACTGCATATACAGGTCGGGATAGCCCTTGTACATACAGGTCTTGATACCATTATCCACAGCATGATACTCACGGCTGGCCACCGAATTCTCGTGGGTGAACTGACGCACTGAACGGAATGCCAGGAACGGGCGGAAGCGAAGCGTGGTGGCTGAGTGGGCATCCTCCAGCGTATAGCGGATCAGGATGCGGTCCTCATAAGCCTGGAAAATAGTCTCACGCTTCAGAATCACGCCACCTACACGATAAACGGTGGTGGGCACCAAACTTGCATCAAACTCACGGATGTACTTGTGTCCCTTAGGACTGAAGTTGTTGCCTTGATACTTGTGGAGTCCAAGGTTGAATTCTGCCCCGTGTTGCACCACCGTACAGTCGAACGATGACAAGAGCACATGGTTCTCGTCATCAATCTCAGGCACAGGCACTACCAACAGTCCGTGGTATTTTCGCGTATTACAGTCTACAAGTGTAGACGCACTATACGCACCACTACGGTTAGTACGGAGCAATTCACGACGCAGACTCTCCTCAAGGTTAGTCATCACGGCTTTTTCGAATCGCAAATAACTCATAGTTCCTATTTTAAGGTTTGTATTATTGTATTAGTCGCTTTAGATTTTTGATTTCCAAAAGTACGCATTTTTCTTTGGATAGCAAAACATTTAGCCAATTATTTTGCATTTTACCTCGAAAAAAGCGAAAAAGGAGACATCTACGTCTCCCTTTAACTACATTTTTGCTCAGTCGGGTATCAGAAAATTGATAACCTCTGGCTCAACATGGATATGATACTCACCCACTGCCCGTTCTGCCGGACGACCGTCCACGCAAATCAGAGCCTTGCCTGATTCGGCAGACATTTTACGGATGCGATAGGGATGCACGCTCTTGTGATTCAGCAGACGCCCCGTCACCAACAGCCATAGTCCTGCCAGCAACTGTTTCACCTTTGGATTGTAGACTACCGAGACATCAAGCATCCCGCTGTAGGGTACTGCATTCGGTGTCTGTCCGTAGCCCAAGGAATTGCCTACGCACACGGTCATCACGCTTCGCTCCGTCACCTCAAAATCGATAGTGAGACGCATCTTGTAGTCGTGACGATGAAACACCATCAGAAGCAACGAATAGAAGAATGCCAACGTTTTGGAGCCCAGCATCTGACGCCCCTGTCGCCTCATATTCTGAATAACTGCCGTCAGTCCAATATTGATGCAGTTCAGGAAGAAGCGTTTCTGCTGCTCGCCCTGCTTATCCTCATATTCTATACAGCCCAAGTCCACTTTTCTTACACGTCGTTTCTTCAACCACGCTATCGTCTGGGCGTCTTCCCTCTCGTCGAAGCCCCAGAAGCGGGCAAAGTCGTTCAGCGTGCCGTTAGGAATCACACCCAGCGCCACCTGTTCACGCACGGTCTTCTCTTCTTTCATCAGGCAGTTCACGGCATCATTCAGTGCCGTATCGCCACCCATGACGATAATGGTCTGATAGCCATTATGTATCAGCATGGTCATGAGTCGCTCTACGCTTTCGGTCGACTCGCTCTGCACAAAGTCGTACTTCACGCCCTGGGCATCGAGTTCCTTCTGCACCCGCTCCCACCGTCTGCGTGAACGGTAGATGCCTTTTCTAGGACAATACAATATCGCCCAACGGTTCTCTTCCATCATATCAATTGAAGTATTTGTTCAACTTTTTCCTCCATCGGCAGCGTGGCGTCAATCCAATGAATCGTAAAGCCTCGACGCTCCATACCGCGGAACCAGGTCATCTGGCGCTTGGCAAACTGATGGATGGCTATCTCCAACTGGCGGAACATCTCATCGTAAGTAAGCTTGCCGATGATGTATTCCGTCAGATACTTATATTCCAGGCCGTAATAGATCAAATCCTCTGCAGGGATACCTTCAGCCAACAGTCCACGCACCTCATCAACCATCCCTTCGTCCAAACGGGCTTTCAGTCGGCGGGTAATCTTTTCACGACGCAAGTCGCGATCGATGTTCACACCGATGATAAGAGAAGATAGAGGTGAGAGGTGAGAGGTGAGAGGATAGTTCTGTTGTTCCATCTCTATCTCTATGGCACGAATAGCCCTTTGTGCTGTGTCCACATCGGTGGTATTGTGCATCACCGAGCCGTTCTGCTGCTTCAACTCACGGAGCATCTCGGTCAGTTCCTCCAGCGACTTTCCTTCCAAGCGAGCCCTCAGCTCTGGATTCTGGGGTACTGGCGATAGCTGATAACCTTTTAGCACCGCCTCAATATAAAGGCCTGTGCCACCGCAGAGAATGGGTGTCTTTCCCCTACCTCTTATATTATTATATGCATCGAAGAAGTCCTGCTGATACTGAAACAGATTATACTTCGTGCCTGGCTCGCAGATATCGATGAGATGATAGGGAATGTTGACGGGGGAACCGTCAACCACACTGGTGTAATCAGCCAGGTCCTTGCCCGTGCCGATATCCATGCGACGATACACTTGTCGCGAATCGGCAGAGATAATCTCTCCGTCAATCCGTTGTGCCAACGCTGCCGCCAGGGGTGTCTTACCGCTGGCAGTAGGTCCCAGTATCGTGATCATCTTCTGCATATTATAATTGAATGCTCTCTATACGCAGTTTCAACAGTCCGGCAGGCACACGCACCTCCACTTCATCACCCACTTTCTTACCAAGCAACGCTTCGGCTATGGGCGACTTGATAGATATCTTGCCCTCACGCAGGTTGGCCTCATGAGGACTGGCTATCGTATAGGTCATACGGGCGTTGGTGTTGAGGTTGGTCATCTCTACCCTACTCAACAGGCCTACGCTCTCGCTGCCCAGTCGCGACTTATCAATCACACGGGCATGTTCCAGCACACGCTGCATAAAACGGATACGACCCAACAATCGACCCTGTTCGCGCTTAGCGGCGTGATATTCGAAGTTCTCGCTCAGGTCACCCTTATCACGTGCCTCAGAAATAGCATCGCGCACTTGTGGCAACTCAACGGTTTCTAATTGTTTCAATTCGGCTACCAGTTTGTCGTAGCCTTCTTGCGACATGTATTCCATTAAAATCCAATCATTCGTTTCTTGTCGCAAAGTTACAAAACATTTCTTGAACAGACAAAGGAATAGCGACAAAACTTTTACGAAATAAAAAAACTAGCGTAATTCCTTTGTAGTTTGCAGAAATAGATGTACTTTTGTAGGGAAAAATCAATAATCCACAAAAGCAAGCGAATATGTTATCAGAAAAAGACCTTAAGCAGATTGCCCTGCGTGGCATCACGGAGAAACAGATTGAGACCCAGTTAAAGGAGTTTGAAACGGGCTTCCCGTTTCTGAAACTCGAAGCTGCCGCAGCTGTTGGCAACGGCATCATTGCTCCCAATGAAGGAGAGCGTAAGCAATATGTCAAGGCATGGGAGGACTATAAGGCCGCTGGCAAACGCATTGTGAAGTTCGTACCAGCGAGTGGTGCGGCCAGTCGTATGTTCAAGAATATGTTCGCGTTTGTAGATGCCGACTATAGCGTGCCTACAACCGACTTTGAGAAGAAGTACTTCGACGAGATAGAGAAGTTTGCATTCTATGAGGCGCTGGATGCCGTTTGCCAGAAGAACGAGGGCAAGGGTATCAAGGCTTTGATGGCTGAGGGCAACTATAAAGCTGTGGCTGCCAATATGTTGAGACCCGAAGGTCTGAACTACGGACAACTGCCAAAAGGTATGCTACTGTTCCACAAATATCCTGAGGGTGCCCGCACACCAATGGAAGAGCATTTGGTAGAGGGTGCACTCTATGCCGCCTCTAATGGTGAGGCTCATGTACACTTCACCGTGAGTCACGATCACCTGGAGTTCTTCAAGGCTAAGGTAGCAGAGAAGGCCGACGGCTTTGCAAAGAAATACGGCATCAAGTACGACATCTCTTTCTCAGAGCAGAAGCCCAGCACCGATACCGTTGCCGCTAATCCTGACAACACGCCGTTCCGTGAGGCCGACGGCTCTTTGCTGTTCCGTCCGGGCGGACACGGTGCACTCATCGAGAACCTCAACGAGATTGAGGCTGATGTCATCTTCATCAAAAACATCGACAACGTGGTACCTGATCGCCTGAAGCCTGAGACTGTAGAGTGGAAGCAGGTTATCGCCGGTGTGCTGGTAAGCCTCCAGAAGCAGGCCTTTGAGTATCTGAAAGTCCTCGACGGAAATCCCACCGATGCCCAAATCTCAGAGATTGCCCAGTTTGTAGAGAAGAACCTTTGCACCAATCCTAAGGGTCAGAAGGTAGACGCCGCTTATCTGCGTAAGAAGTTGAACCGCCCCATGCGTGTATGTGGTGTGGTGAAGAATGTGGGTGAGCCTGGCGGAGGTCCGTTCCTTACTTATAATCAGGACGGCACCGTATCATTGCAGATTCTGGAGAGCAGTCAGATTGACACCAACAATGCCGAGTATATGAAGATGTTTACGCAGGGCACCCACTTCAACCCCGTTGACCTGGTTTGCGCTGTAAAGGATTATCAGGGCAAGCCCTTCAACCTGCCAGACTTCGTGGATAAGACTACAGGCTTCATCTCCAGCAAGTCAAAGGGTGGCAAGGAACTGAAGGCACTCGAGCTGCCAGGTCTTTGGAATGGTGCTATGAGTGACTGGTCGACCATCTTCGTGGAAGTGCCCCTCGGAACCTTCAACCCCGTGAAGACCGTCAACGACCTGCTACGCGAGCAGCATCAGTAATTATCACAATAAAGCATGAAACGTAACAAAGCAAAATACTACCTGATTCCAGCCATCATCTGCATGGCTGGAATCGTAGCTATAGGCTACTTCTATTTCTTCACGGCCTTCTCTATTAAGGCAGAGAAGCAATACGTATTTATCGACGACGACGATACTGCCGACTCTGTCTATGCCAAGCTGGAGCCTGTAGCATCACACCATGCGCTGACAGGATTCCGTACGCTGGCTCGTCATTTTAGCTATGGAGAGAAAATTCGCACCGGACGATTTGCTATTGAGCCGGGTATGAATACCGTCAACACATTTCGGATGATTAAGAACGGACAGCAAGAGCCCGTCATGCTGACCATTCCTGAATGTCGAACGATAGAGCAGCTGGCTGCACGATTGTCAGTCAAGCTGATGATTGACAGCACTACCATCGCCCAGACGCTTACCGATGAGGAATACTGCAAGCAACTGGGTTACGACACCTGCACCATCGTTTGTCTCTTTGTACCCAATACCTACGAGGTTTATTGGAATACCAGCATTGAGAAACTGATGGGACGTATGGTGAAAGAGCACGATAAGTTCTGGACACCGGAACGGAAGCAGAAAGCAACAGCCTTAGGACTCTCAACCAACGAGGTATGCACTCTTGCCAGCATCATTGACGAGGAGACGGCAAACAACGCGGAAAAGCCCATGATTGCAGGGATGTACCTCAACCGATTGAAGATTGGAATGCCCCTTCAGGCCGACCCTACCGTGAAATTCGCCTTGAAGGACTTTGCCCTGAAGCGCATCTATCATGGGCATCTGGAGATTGACAGTCCCTATAATACCTACAAGAACATCGGTCTGCCTCCTGGCCCCATCAAGGTGGCCTCAATTCAGGGCGTCGATGCCGTACTGAATCGCGTGGCTCACAACTACATCTATATGTGCGCAAAGGAGGACTTCTCAGGCACTCACAACTTTGCTGCCAACTATCAGGAGCACCTCAAAAACGCCGCCCGTTACTCAAAAGCCCTGAACGAAAGAGGCATCAAGTAATCCCCATTGAGAAGCAGGCAGTTCCTACCCAAGGAGCTGCCTGTTCCTCATTGAGGAACTGCCTGCTCCTCACTCACGAACAGGCAGCTCTATAAAGAAAAACATATTTTCGTTTTGTGCTTAACTCGTTTTTTCGTACCTTTGGCTTCGCCGAACTTACTTTGCACTCGGAAATGAAAAGAAAAGCTAGCTTTCCTTTTGCATTTCCCTCGTTTTTTCGTAACTTTGCACACAAAATCATTTATAATTAGGAATTATGACAGAAATCATACAGAATGAAGGTGAGGAAAAGAGAACCGTGAGCACGGATTCTCAAAGCCGAAGTTTTATAGAACAGATGGTAAAGGATGACCTGGCAGCAGGTAAGAACGGTGGACGCATGCAGACGCGTTTCCCACCAGAGCCAAACGGCTACCTGCACATTGGACACGCCAAGGCTATCGCCATCGACTTCGGACTAGCACAGAAATATGGCGGCGAGTGCAACCTGCGCTTCGACGACACCAACCCCCAAAAGGAGGACACGGAATTCATTGAGAGCATTGAGCAGGACATCAAGTGGCTGGGCTATAACTGGGCCCATGTCTATTATGCCAGCGACTACTTCCAGGAACTGTGGGACTTTGCCGTATGGCTCATCAAGCAGGGCCGTGCCTATGTGGACGAGCAGAGCGCCGAGGTGATTGCCCAGCAAAAGGGCACCACAACGAGTCCTGGTACGAACTCGCCCTATCGCGACCGCCCCGTGGAGGAGAACCTGCAGCTGTTTGAATTCATGAACAGCGGCAAGTGCGAACCAGGCAAGATGGTATTGCGCGCCAAGATTGATATGGCTCACCCGAATATGCTGTTCCGCGACCCGCTGATCTATCGTGTGCTAAACATCCCCCACGTGAAGACTGGCGATAAATGGAACGCATATCCTATGTACGACTTCACCCACGGCCAGTGCGACTATCTGGAAGGTGTGACCCACTCATGGTGTACGTTGGAGTTCGTGGAGCACCGTCCCTTGTACGACCTGTTTGTCACTTGGATGAAGGAATGGAAGGGCGAGACCGATAATATCGAGGACAACCGCCCCCGCCAGACAGAGTTCAACAAGCTGAACCTGAACTACATCCTGCTCTCCAAGCGCAACCTGCGCACACTGGTCAGCGAAGGACTGGTCAGCGGATGGGACGATCCCCGTATGCCGACTATCTGCGGTTTCCGTCGTCGCGGCTACTCGCCCGAAGGTATCAAGAACTTCATGGAGAAGATTGGCTACACGAAGATTGATGCCCTGAACGATATGGCCCTTTTCGAGAGTGCCCTACGTGAGGATTTGAACAGTCGTGCCCTGCGTGTCAGCGCTGTGCTCGACCCTGTGAAGGTCATTATTACCAACTATCCCGAAGGTCAGCAGGAGATGCTTACAGCCATCAACAATCCTGAGAACGAGGCCGACGGCACACACGAAGTAGAGTTCAGCCGCGAACTATGGATTGAGCGCGATGACTTCATGGAGGTAGCTGAGAAGAAGTTCATGCGACTGGCTCCCGGCAAGGAGGTACGTCTGAAGAATGCCTATATCATCAAATGTGATGAGGAGCACCCCTGCGACAAGGATGCTGAGGGCAAGGTAACCACTATCTATTGTACCTACGATCCAGAGACTCGTAGCGGACAGCCTGGTGCAGACCGTAAGATCAAAGGAAAGACGCTGCACTGGGTAAGCTGTCATAACGCTGTAAAAGCAGAGGTAAGACTTTATGAGCGTCTGTGGAAGATGGAGAACCCACGCGATGAGCTGAAGCGTCTGGAGGAAGAGGAAGGTATCAAGGGAGCTGATGCCCTGCGTCAGATGATGAATCCCGACAACCTACATATCCTCAAGGATTGCTACATCGAGCCATTTGCCGCTAAGCTGCCAGCACTCAGCTATCTGCAGTTCCAGCGCATTGGCTACTTCAACGTTGACCCAGACTCTACACCAGAGAAGCCCGTCTTCAACAAAACCGTTGGTTTGAAAGACACCTGGAAGAAGTGATAAGTGATAAGTGAGAAGTGAATGAAGCAAACTGGCGATGAATACTTTGATAGCAAAGATTTCCATCAATTGCTATCTACATACGAAACATCCATAAACGCAGGCGAACCTGTGTTTATGGATGCTGACGATTTAGTAGACATTGCCGACTATTACCAATACACAGGAAAGAAAGAGGAAGCCGAAGAGGCTATCACGATGGCGCTTAGTCTGTCACCAAGTGCCATTGCTCCCCTCACCTATCGCATTCATGAGGCTCTGTATGAAGGCAACACCAAACGTGCCTGGGATTATCTGAATCAGATTATCGATACCGACGAGCCTGACTACATCTACGACAAAGCAGAAATAATGCTTGCTGAAGGACGTATTGACGAAGCCGATGATTATCTGCGACAGCAATTATCTAGCCAGGATGCCTATGAGCAACAGGACTTCATCGTTGACGTAGCCAACATCTTCACAGAAAACGGACAGCCCGAGAAGGCTATGCAATGGATGAAGATGGCTCATCAGGAGAAATCGCCAGAATTCAAAGAGCTGATGGCTCGCACGCTCTTTAGTTTAGGGAAATACAGGGATAGTGAAAAGCTGTTTCGTGAGCTGATTGACACAGACCCATTCTCTAAGAACTATTGGAATGCGCTAGCTTCAGTTCAGTATATGAACGAAGACTACCAAAATGCGATACAGAGCAGCGAGTATGCGATTGCTATCGATCCCAACAACCCGGATGGCTTGCTGGCAAAAGCTAACGGGCTCTATAGACTGGAGAATTTTGAAGAAGCGCTGAAATATTATCAACGTTACTCAGAACAAATACCCGAAGACGAATTCGCCCTGCTCTATCAAGGCACTTGTCTGGTTTGTCTGGATAGGGTCGAAGAGGCTGTCAGCATTCTTCAAAAAGCACTTTACATGGCACCAGAAGAATCTCCTTACATCAGTGATATCTGTCAGGAACTGGCTTTCGCGTTTAGTGAGCAGAAAGATTTTGACAAAGCCATTGAGATGCTCAACAAGACGGACGAAATTGATTGCGACCATATACATATTCAGGTCATCAAAGGACACGTATTACTCGCTGCCGGACGTCTGGACGAGGCTGAGAAGATGTTTCATCAGGCTATCAGTATGAGCGACGACCCTCGTCAGACTCTACTGCGTGTAATCGTATCGTTTTACGACAATAAGTATCTGCAGGCAGCATACAAGCTGTTTAAAAACTATTTTGCATACTACGGAAACGAGGAGGAAGGGACACCTGTTACCGAAGGTTACGCATATATGGCGCAATGCTGCTATGACCTGCAATACTACGACGAGTTTCTGGAGAACTTGAAGAAAGCTTGCGAAATCAACCCTGGAGAGTGTCAGCAAGTACTGGCACATCTGTTTCCAAAGGAGATGAAGCCCGAAGCGTATTACGACTATATCAAAGAAAAATTGCAAAGGTAAATAAAGAATTATGAACTGGATATCCACACTATTAGGAAATCTGAACTACGGCACCATCCTGTTGCTGATGCTGCTGGAGAGTACCGTCATTCCCGTACCATCAGAACTCGTAGTAGCACCTGCCGCCTACCATTCGGCAAGTGGCGAGCTCAACGTATTCCTGGTAGTTCTCTTTGCCACCATAGGAGCCGACTTGGGCGCATCAATCAACTATTTCGTGGCACTTTATGTAGGCCGTCCCGTCATCTATAAGTTTGCCAACAGCAAATGGGGGAAGATGTGTCTGCTCAACCAAGAGAAGGTAGAGAAGAGCGAACGGTACTTCGACAATCACGGCGTGATGGCTACCCTGACGGGAAGACTGGTGCCGGGCATTCGTCACCTGATTAGCATACCCGCAGGATTGGCTCGCATGACGTACTGGAAGTTCCTGCTCTACACCACCATCGGAGCTGGCGTATGGCACGCTATTCTTGCAGCACTGGGATGGTATCTGCACACCATCGTACCAGAGAATCAACTGAACGACACCATCAAAGAGTATAACCACTACATCGTATTTGCGATTCTTGCCATCGTGGTAATCGCCATCTTGTATGTCGTAGTGAAGAATATCATCAAAGCAAAGCAAACAAAATAATTATATATAGTAGTTGGTATGGCACAGAAAAACAATCATCTCGTCATTATGGCTGGAGGCGTGGGCGCCCGATTCTGGCCAATGAGTACAGCAGAGAAGCCCAAACAGTTTATCGACGTACTGGGAACAGGTAAGACATTGCTCCAGTTGACCGTGGAGCGTTTCGGACAATTGGTAAAGCCAGAGAACATCTGGGTGGTAACTAATCAGAAGTATCTGGATATTGTCAAGGAGCAACTGCCCCAGATGCCCGTTGGAAACATTCTCTGCGAACCCTGTCGTAGGAACACCGCTCCATGTATTGCCTACGTATCGTGGCGTATCAAAGCCAAAGACCCCAAGGCAAACATCGTGGTGACGCCAAGCGATCACATCGTAATGAACGTACAGGAGTTTCAGCGTGTCATTGAGGAATGCATGAACTTCACAGCTGAAAGCGATGCTATCGTGACGCTGGGAATGAAGCCCACCCGTCCGGAGACTGGCTACGGATACATTCAGGCAGACCTCTCTGCATCATCATTACGCAACAAAAGCATCTTCCGCGTGGAGTCATTCCGCGAGAAGCCCGACTTGAAGACTGCCGAACAGTATATTAAGAAGAACAACTATTTCTGGAATGCAGGCATCTTTATTTGGAATGTAAGCACCATTGTCAATGCCTTCCGCATCTACCAGCCAAAAATTAACAAGATATTCGAGCAGATGCTTCCTGTTTACGGAACCCCAGAAGAGCAGGCTGTCATCAATGAAAAATTCCCATTGTGTGAAAACATCTCGGTGGACTATGCCATCATGGAGAAAGCAGAAGAGATCTTCGTTTGTCCTGCTGATTTCGGATGGAGCGATCTGGGCACATGGGGTTCCCTGCAGACACAATCGAAACGTGATATCTACGGCAATGCCTGCATAGGTGAGAATATCAACCTCTTCGATACCCATAACTGTATCGTTCACACCACACAAGAAAAGAAAGTCGTTGTCCAGGGACTTGATGGTTACATCATAGCCGAGAACAACGACACACTCTTAATATGCAAGTTATCTGAAGAGCAGCGTATCAAGCAGTTCTCAGGCGAGTCATAACGACCCGCCCTGAACTGTTTATCTCACGATTACTTTTCGATTATTAATAACATTAAGCCCACTACGAGGTCTGTCCAGTCGTTTTCCATCGATTGAATAGACCTTGTTCTTTTCTACACCTGAAGCATCAACTGACTTGATACCTGTAGGCATGGCACCAGTCATCACTTTCTTCACCTCGTCGGCATTCAATGCATAGTTGTAGATACGAACATCGTCATAGTAAGCGCTGATATTGGAATCGGTATTGAATTGGCTGCGTCCCAGATAATTCAACGACGGACGGATATCACTAGGCTTGATGGTAATACCTGTAGTCTGAGCTGCCAACTCACCATCGACATAGATCTTCGTGGAATCCTTACCAATAGTCACTACGACATGTTTCCATTTCAGCCCTTGTAACTTACTGGAGCAATCGAGCACCTGCTCTTCTCCACCATTCTTGATAGCAAAACGCATCTTGTTCGTATAGCTGTTGTAAGGCGTAAGGAACATATAATGGTCGGTATCACTACCAAAGTCAAAGATTCGCTGCCAGGCAGAACTGGTTGCACGCCAATTAATCCATGCTGCAAAGGTCAGCTCATCTGTGGCTGCAATCTCGTATGGAAGTTGTACATACTGATACGCAAGGTTTAAGCATTTGTTGCCTGCAATCGTATCGGCGACATACCTTACAGTACCGTTGGCAGCTACATCCATCATATTGGGTGTATCATCATAGAGATTGTCCTCAAAATTCCATCGTGCAATAAGCGTAGGCTCGTTTAAGGGGGATGCTTCAACAGAATCGGAGGCCTCTGAGATATTCTGTGACTTGTCGATCGCTTTCACCTTATATATATATGTATGGTGAGGACGACAAGTATTGTCTACAAACATCGATTCGGTCAACTGACGGGCAATCACATTCCAGTCGTCAGTTCCCTTTTCTGCTCTTGTCACAATATAGCCCTCAACATCTTCCTCCGTGTTTGGCGTCCAGTTCAATCGTACTGATGCCGACTGACCTGTTGCCTGCACACCAATAGGCTTGGCAGGCGACTGTGTATCATACGCCACATCTATAGGAATAAAACGGAACAACAAACGATCGCGATTTGTGCCTGTGAGCATCGATGACTGTACAATATTAGCTGTGGTTGCCGTTGATGCTGATGCCAAATATAAAGAACTCTCACGATTGCGGATATAATAGTAGCCATTGCCCGCATACTCCAAATACCACAGTTCGTTGGTAGAGAAATAATCCTGCTTGTAAGCCATTACCTCTGCCGGAGACGACATAGAGTAATCGCGTACGTTCATATGAACCTCCGGGTCTGCGACTGATGAAATCTCATAGAAACTATAATCGCCACCAACACGTGAGCTACATGGCTTAACAACCCATTGCTGTGTGGTCTTGCCAGAATACTTTTCCTGAGTGATGGTAGGGTTATCCAATGTTTTATAGGCAACAACATTTCCCTTTGTGCCAGACGCTTTGTTCACCAGCTTATACGTACCGTTTATCACGCAGGGAGGTACATCCTCGCCCCAAGTGACGTCAATAACGCGCTCGGCATTCGTCTGACCTGTCTGATAGGCAGTACCACCAGGGATTTCCATCATGAACTCACGATAAGGTCCGTATCCATCGTAATAGACATCACGCTCTGTGGACAGGAACTGATAGGTTGTGGTCTTTGCCTGTCGTTCACTTGACCCGATAAAGGCTTTTACCCGCCCGTCATCATGACGATATACACTGGCTGCTGTCCAGTTATTGCGATGCTCTGCATAAGCCAGTTCGCATCCATTGCGAGTAATCTGACAGAACTCACCACGAGCACGACTGTCAAAGCCCCACCAGATACCAACTGTCATACCATACTTCAAACCAATCATGGCCTCACCCACATTGTGCATCTCGTCGGCATAGCCCGTCTTGCCATCCTTCACCAATTGCTGGAAGAAACCGGCAAAGTTGTCGAACGAACC
>CAZIKA010000059.1:0-15022 GCA_964539705.1 uncultured Prevotella sp.
TACGACTGGGTGGTGATAGGTGGCGCAAAACCTTTCTACGAACAATTCTTTGAAATAGAAAGCAGTCCGCTGATGCAGGGCGTGGCTATGTCGACAGCATTGGTGGGCTGCTTGATAGGTGCAATGGTGGCTGGCGCATTGGCTGACCGCTATGGGCGCAAACCATTGCTGACTACAGCTGCCGTACTGTTCACGGTATCGGCTATCGGCACGGGTCTTTTTAATGACTTCACCTTATTTAATATTGCACGCTTCATAGGCGGCGTCGGTATCGGAGTGGCTTCGGCCCTTTCTCCGATGTATATTGCAGAGGTGAGTCCTGCGCATATCCGTGGGCGCATGGTAAGTCTGAACCAGATGACCATCGTGCTGGGCATCCTCGCTGCGCAAATCGTAAATATGCTGTTGGCACGCGACAGTAGTGTGGAGGAAAACATGACGTGGAACGTAGCTTGGGGCTGGCGCTGGATGTTCTGGGCGGAGACGGTGCCAGCAGCACTGTTCCTGTTGATGAGTTTCTTGATTCCGGAGAGCCCAGTGTACCTGAAGACTCACCCCCGGCCCCTCCCTGTGAGGGAGGGGAGTAATTACTCTCAAGGGCAAAAACAAGCGCAGGAACTATATACTCCCCTCGCCCTTTGGAGAGGGGCTGGGGGTGAGGCTCCATATCGGAAGGTATTGTTGCTGGGCCTCGTCATCGCCGTGTTCCAGCAGTGGTGCGGCACGAATGTCATCTTCAACTATGCACAGGAGATTTTTACGGGTGCCGGCTATGATGTGGACGGCATGTTCATCGATATCGTCATTACGGGTATTGCCAACGTGGCGTTTACGTTTGTGGCACTCTATACAATTGAGAAATGGGGGCGCCGCACATTGATGCTCATTGGTGCAGGTGGTTTGGGACTTATCTATCTGACGCTGGGCACATGCTATTTCTTCGAGATGAAAGGTGTGATGATGGTAGTACTTGTAGTGACAGCCATCTCCGTCTATGCTATGACGCTGGGCCCTGTTACATGGACCTTGCTAGCCGAGATATTCCCTAACCGCATTCGTGGTGTGGCAATGGCTACATGTACGTTTGCCCTGTGGGTGGGCTGTTGCACGCTCACCTTCTCGTTCCCGTCGATGAACGCCTCGCTGGGCAGTTATGGTACGTTCTGGATCTATAGTGCCATCTGCGTCTGCGCCTTTGTATTCCTATACAGAAAGTGTCCAGAGACAAAAGGAAAGTCATTAGAAGAATTGGAAAAAGAACTAACAAAAATATGATCAAAGCTTGGAGAGAAATAGTAACCATACCGACGTATGAGATCGGAAAGGCTGAGAAGAACCCGATATTCCTGGAAAAGAGAGTTTATCAGGGTTCGAGTGGGGTGGTGTATCCATATCCAGTGATTGAGTCGATAGCCAATGAACCAACACCGCACGACTGGAATGTGGTGTTCTTGGAGAACGAATATATCAAAGTGATGGTGATGCCTGAATTGGGCGGACGTATTCAGATGGCGTACGACAAGATCAAGCAGCGCCACTTCGTGTATTATAATCACGTCATCAAACCTGCGCTGGTGGGTTTGGCTGGCCCTTGGATTTCGGGTGGCATCGAGTTCAACTGGCCCCAGCATCACCGTCCGTCAACGTATTCGCCTGTGGATTGTGACATTGTGGAGAACAAGGACGGCTCTGTCACCGTTTGGGTGAACGAGATGGAACGGATGTTCCACCAGAAGGGTGCCGCAGGCTTTACGCTCCGTCCTGGTTGCGCTTACTTGGAGATTCAGGGTCGTGTGAGCAATCGCACACCGCTACCTCAGACCTTCCTTTGGTGGGCGAACCCTGCCGTAGAGGTGAACGATGCCTATCAGAGTGTGTTCCCACCTGATGTGAATGCGGTGTTCGATCATGGAAAGCGTGCCGTGTCGAGTTTCCCCATCGCTACGGGAACCTATTATAAGATGGACTATTCGGCTGGTGTGGATATCTCGAACTATAAGAATATCTACGTGCCAACAAGCTATATGGCTGTCAACTCGAAGTACGACTTCGAGGGGGGCTACGAGAACGACACCAAGGGTGGTATGCTGCATGTGGCCTCACACCATTTCTCACCTGGCAAGAAACAATGGACGTGGGGTAATGGCGACTTTGGAAGAGCGTGGGACCGTAACCTGACGGATAAGGCAACTGGCACTGTGTCCGACGGTTTACCCGTCGGATCTGTCCGCACCGGCTTCCGTCCTTACATCGAACTGATGGCTGGTGTCTATACGGAGAACCAGCCCGACTTCACTTGGCTGATGCCATATGAGGAGAAACAGTTTGTGCAGTACTTCATGCCCTATCGCGAGTTGGGTGTGGTGAAGCAGGCAAGCAAGGACTTTATCCTGAATATTGATGAGGGTGGGCATTTCAAGGTGCTCGCAACATCGAAACAAGAGGTACGCATCGTTCTTCGCGATAAGAAAGGTGAGGAGTTTTTTAATCAGGTGGTGACGTTGTCACCTGAGGAGGTCTTTGAGCAGACGGTTGACGTCAAAGGCACTACGCTGAACGACTTGGTGCTGAATGTAGGACGTTTGCAATGGATGGCTGAACCCGATGAGATTCGTCCTATACCCGATGCCGCCGAAGCTGCACTCTCGCCAGAAGACACGAAAACCAACGACCAGCTGTATTTGACAGGTCTGCATCTAGAGCAGTATCGTCATGCTACATGGAGCGCTCTCGATTATTACGAGGAGGCTCTGCGTCGTGACCCCAATGATGTGCGCTGTCTGAACCAGACGGGCTTATGGTATCTGCGTCGTGGACGTTTCGATAAGGCCGAGTCTTACCTGAGAAAAGCCGTGAAGATTTGGCAGAAACGTAATCCGAATCCATACGATGGAGAGGCTATCTTCAACCTCGCTCTCGCTTTGAAATATCAGGGACGTCAGCAAGAGGCTTACGAGCTGTTCTGGAAATCCACATGGAATAAGGCATGGGCAGATGCCGGCTATTTCGAGGCTGCATGCATCAGTACGGCGCAAGGTCGCTATGAGGATGCGCTCGATGAACTGAACCGCTGTCTCATCTTCAACAGTTGCAACCACAAGGCACGTGCATTAAAGGCCTCCGTTCTTCGTCTGCTTGGACGAAAAGAAGAGGCTTTGGCATGGATTGAGGAGAGTCTGCTGTTAGACCACTTTAATTATGGCTGTCGCTATGAGAAGTATCTGCTGACAGGCATCGATACGTTGAAGGATTTGATGCGAAAGAGCAGTCAGAATTATGACGAACTGGCACTTGACTATGTCGCTGCAGGTCTTTATGACGAGGCTCGTGCCATCTGGGATATTGCTATCAGCGAGGATGCTGTGAGTCCGATGACCTATTATTACTTAGGTCGTTACGAGGAAGCCGAGCAGGCTGATTCCTACTGTTGTTTCCCCAACCGTTTGGAGGATGTGCTGGCTCTGGAGACTGCCAAAGTGAAGAATCCTAAGGGTGCGAAAGCTCCTTATTATCTGGGATGCCTCTACTACGACAAGCGTCAGTATGACCTGGCTATTGAGAACTGGGAACTGTCGGCTAAGCTCGATCCTGACTTCCCAACCGTGTGGCGTAACCTGGCGTTGGCTCGCTTTAATAAGCAGAACCGTCAGCAGGAGGCCTTAGAGTATATGGAGCGTGCTTTCCATCTGGACGAGACGGATAGTCGCGTGTTGATGGAACTCGACCAACTCTACAAACGTCTGCAAAAGCCACATCAGGAGCGTCTTGACTTCCTGCAGAAGTATCCACGGCTGATAGCAAAGCGTGATGACTTAGTGCTTGAGGAAATCACACTGCTTAATCAGTTGGGACGCTACGAAGAGGCCAAGGAAAAACTCGATGCCCATCAGTTCCATCCTTGGGAAGGTGGCGAAGGCAAGGTGCCTGCGCAATATCAGTTCTGCAGGGTGGAGTTAGCGAAGAAAGCGCTTGATAAGAAGAACTATGAAGAGGCCATTTCGTTGCTCCAGGAATGCTTGGAGTATCCTCCTCATCTGGGCGAGGGCAAACTCTATGGTGCCCAGGAGAACGACTTCTATTATTATCTTGGCGTCGCCTACGATGCGATGGGACAGCAGGAAAAGGCCCGTGAGTGTTGGACGGAAGCCACCAAGGGGCCTCAGGAACCTGCTCCAGCGATGTACTATAATGATGCTAAGCCCGACAAGATTTTCTATGCGGCATTGGCGTATCGGAAGTTGGGAGATGATGCGAAAGCCAACGGCCTCTGTTATAAGCTCATTAACTATGGCAAGCAGCACATCTTTGAGAAACAGACAATGGATTATTTTGCAGTATCGCTGCCCGATTTGTTGATATGGGAGGATTCGCTCGATGTGAAGAACCGCATACATTGTTTATATATGCTGGCTTTAGGCTATGAAGGCATGGGCGATCATGAGAAGGCAGAACGCTATTTTGCAGAAGTGAAATCAATGGACATCAATCATAAGAGAGCATGAGAAAGCTGTTTTTATTACCGATATTGTTGTTGATGTGCCTTGTGGCAGGCGCACAAAATAAGAAAGTCGCCGTGCTGGGCGACTCGTATTCCACCTTCGAGGGGTCTATCCCCAAAGGAAATGCCATCTGGTATTTCAAACGTAATAACCCCAACCAGACGGATGTGAACCGCGTGGAGCAGACGTGGTGGGCGCAGCTCATTGGGCGCAAAGGCTGGGAGTTGCTGATGAACAACTCGTTTAGTGGTTCTACCATCTGTAATACAGGTTATAATAAGGAGGATTACAGCGACCGCTCGTTTACGAAGCGCATGGATAATCTGGGCGGCAATCCTGATATCATCTTTATCTTTGGTGCTACGAACGACAGTTGGGCTCATGCGCCTATTGGCGAGTTCAAGTACGAGAACATCACCAAGGATGACCTGTGGAGTTTTCGTCCGGCAATGGCTTATATGCTGGATTGGATGACGAAGCATTATGTGAAGTCGGACATCTACTTCCTGCTGAACGATGGGTTGAGCAAGGAGGTGACAGAATCTTCAAAACTCATCTGCCAGCACTATGGCGTGAAGTGTATTGAACTGAAAGGCATTCATAA
Organism: uncultured Prevotella sp.; assembly: GCA_964539705.1. GTDB lineage: Bacteria > Bacteroidota > Bacteroidia > Bacteroidales > Bacteroidaceae > Prevotella. Next base: position 5,104 of record CAZIKA010000059.1, read on the forward strand.
GATGGCTGGTCACCCTTCCATCAAGGGTATGCAGCAGATTGCCGACCAGATAGAGCAGGCTATGAATCCTGTGGTGACATGGGATAAGCACAGTCTGATGATGGACGGGCGTCGCATTGTGCCTGTGATGGGCGAGGTGCACTATTCGCGTATCCCTGCCAACGAATGGCAGCAGGAAGTGCGCAAGATGAAAGAGGGTGGGGTGACGATGATTGCCACCTATGTGTTCTGGAACCACGTGGAGGAGGAAGAGGGCATCTTCCGTTGGGACGGTCAACGAGACCTGCGCCGCTTCTTGGAAATATGCAGGGACGAGGATGTGCCTGTGGTGCTGCGACTGGGGCCGTTCTGTCATGGGGAGGTGCGCAATGGCGGGATCCCTGATTGGCTGTTCTCTAAGGGCTGTAAGATGCGCGACCGCAATCCTGTGTTCTTGAGTTATGTGGAGAAACTCTATCGCCAGATTTTTACACAGGTGCAAGGTTTGCAATGGAAGGATGGTGGCCCAGTCATCGCGGCTCAGTTTGATAATGAATACAGAGGACGTGGCGAGTATCTGATGAACCTGAAGAAAATAGCCACGAAAATAGGTTTCGACCTGCCGTTCTATACACGCACGGGATGGCCTGAGTTGGCCACGCCTGTGCCTTTTGGTGAGATGCTGCCTCTTTATGGCGACTATGCTGACGGCTTCTGGGATCGTACGCTGGGCGAGACAGACGGCAACTATTACAAGGCGTTCAACTTCAAAGCGTTTCGTTCTAGTACTGCCATTGCTACGGAGCAACTTGGCGATCAGATGGCTAAGGTGAGCAAGGGGGATGAGGATTATCCTTACTTTACCTGCGAACTGGGTGGTGGCATGATGCAGGCCTATCATCGCCGTCCTTATCTCTATTCAGAGGATGCTTATTCGATGGCTGTGGTGAAGTTGGGCTCTGGCAGTAACCTCCTAGGCTATTACATGTATCATGGTGGCACGAACCCTGAAGGCAAGACGTATCTGAACGAGAACCAGCGCACGCTGGGCACCAACTACAACGATATGCCTGTGAAGAACTACGACTTCCAGGCACCATTGGGTGAGTTTGGACAGAAGAATGCGCACTACTATCTCCTGCGTCCGCTGCATCTCTTTATGCAAGATTGGGGCGAACAACTGGCCGAGATGGAGGCATCGTTCCCAGCTCCGCAGGATATCAAGAAGGGCGATGACGCGCAGTTGCGCTGGGCTGTTCGCTCAAAAGATAATAGTGGTTTTATCTTTGTAAATAACTACGAGCGCTTGCAGAACCTCTCTGAGAAAAAGAACGTGGCGCTTGAGGCTTGTGGCGTGAAACTGCCTAAGATGAATATTACTGCTGGTTGCATCGCTATCTTCCCTGTGAATGTCAATGGTATTAAGTATGCCACGGCTCAGTTAGTGGCTAAGCGCGACGGTAAGATTTATATGATGCAAATTCCAGGCATTCCCACCATCATCTCGATGCAGAATGGAAAGACGTTGAAGAACGTCAAAGCCAAGGGACTCTCAAAGCCCGTCTATCAGAATATCTATCTGCTGACACAACAAGAAGCGGAACACCTCTTCTTGAATGATAAGGGAGAAGTGATAAGTGAAAAGTTGACTGCACAGAAAGTGAAGGAGGCAGGACTGCTGCGAAAGATAACGATGGGTGTGCAGAAGGTGGCAGAGGAACCCGCAGACGAGGACTTCGAACAGGCCGCTGTTTATAGTATCAAATTACCTGAATCGGAAGCAAACTCTACACTCTACACTCAACACTCTTCGCTCTTGAAAATCACCTATCAAGGTGACTGCGCACGTTTGTACGCCAATGGCAAACTTGTGGCTGATCATTTCCAATATGGTCGCCCAATGCTCTTCGGTTTGTGGCGTCTGCCAAAAAATGTGACAGAATTAGAACTGCGAATCCTTCCGATGCAAGAGAATGAACCTGTTTACTTGCCACGCGAGGCTGATAAAACACCGGGTGAATGTGTGAAACGTGTAGAACTCACTAACGAAGGATTATGAAACGATACCTCTTTCTAGCGATTAGCTATTGGCTATTGGCTGTTGGCCATGCAGCAGCTCAGCAGATACTTGACTTGTCTGGGCTGTGGGAGTTTGGTATGGGCGATGAAGAACGCTATGATGACTATGTAGAGTTACCAGGTTCAATGCTCACTAACGGCAAGGGCAACGATGTGGATGTTCATACAAAGTGGACGGGTTCGCTTTACGATTCATCGTACTATTTCAACCCCTATATGGAGCCATATCGTCAGAAAGGACAGATGAAGTTTCCTTTCTTCCTGACTCCAGAGAAACATTATGTGGGCAATGCATGGTATAAACGCTCAGTCTATGTTCCGAAGGACTGGGGCGATCAGCGTATTATTTTGTATTTGGAACGACCACATATTGAGACAACGGTCTTCGTAAATGGTCGTGAGGTGGGTCATCAGATGTCGCTGTCAGTGCCTCATCGCTATGATGTAACCAAATATATTAAGAAAGGTGAGCGCAACGAGATTGCTATACGCGTATATAATGGTATAGAGAATGTATGTGTAGGACAGGATTCCCATTCTGTGACCGATCAGACGCAGGGCAACTGGAACGGCATTACAGGACGTATAGAGCTACAGGCTCAGTGGAAAAAACTGAATATCAAGCATGTACGCATCATCCCTCATGCCGCAGATGGAGTTGTTACTGTTGAGGTGAAGTTGGAGAATCATGTGGATGGCATTCGTTTCTTCCCTCTTTATGACTATCATGTGAAGGCTGACATCCGTGAGATTCATGATGGACAGCCTGGGAAGGTGGTAAAAAACACTACGATGGATGCCGAAGGCAGCAAACTGAAGTTTACATTCTATCTGGGTAGTAATGCAAAATATTGGGATGAGTTCCATCCTAATCTGTATCGTTTAACGGTAGAGGCAGGCGAAACTGCCTACGAGACACAGTTCGGCTTGCGTGGGATAAAAATCAAAGACCGTCAGCTCTATATCAACGGACGTCCTTTGTATCTGCGTGGTACCGTGGAGAACTGTTGTTTCCCAGAGACGGGCTTTCCGCCTACCGATGAGGATGAGTGGATGCGTATCTTCAAGAAATGTAGGGAGTATGGCTTGAATCATGTGCGTTTCCATAGCTACTGTCCGCCAGAGGCTGCCTTTGCCGCTGCCGATCGTGTGGGTATCTATCTTCAGCCAGAGGGGCCGTCGTGGCCCAATCATGGTGTGAAGTTGCGTCGTGGACAGACGATTGACCAGTATCTGTTGGAAGAGTCGAAGCGTATTATTGACGAATACGGGCATCATCCATCGTTTGTGATGATGGCGGCTGGTAATGAACCTGCAGGCGACTGGGTCACTTATTGTAACGACTGGGTGAAGCAGATGCATCAGTATGACTCTACAAGGGTGTATTGTGGTGCCAGCGTTGGTGGCGGATGGGCTTGGGACAACGGTTCTGAGTATCATGTCAAGGGTGGTGCACGTGGATTAGATTGGGATCGTAAAGCACCCTCTAGCAATGATGATTACTATGGAGGAATAGAATATCCGAGGAACTACAAACCTCAAACCTCAAACCTCAAATCTCAAATCCCTAACAACTCGCCAATCATTGCCCATGAACAGGGACAATGGTGCGCTTTCCCTGATTTCAAGGAAATAACTCAATATACAGGAGCATACAAAGCTCGCAACTTTGAGATATTCCGTGACCTGCTTCGCGACAACGGTATGGAATCGATGGCTGAGAAATTCCTGATGGCGAGTGGACGATTGCAGACTCTTTGTTATAAATATGAGATAGAGCGCAACCTGCGTACGAAGGACTATGCTGGCTTCCAACTCCTGGGACTCAACGACTATAGTGGACAGGGAACGGCGCTTGTAGGCCCGCTTAACGTACACTGGCAAGAGAAAGGCTACTGCACGGCCAGCGACTGGCGTGAGTTCTGTAATTCATTAGTTCTCCTGGCTCGTTTCCAAAAGTTTGTCTATATCAATGATGAGACGCTGCAAGTGCCCGTTGAGGCATATAATGCTTTTTATGGCAACCTGACTCATGTGAGAACCTCTTATCTTATTGTTGATGATAGCAAAAAGGTCTATCACTGTGGTTCGTTTTCGAATGATAGTATCCCAATAGGAAAGAATTGTCAGATGGGGAATATTACCTTCCCGCTCGACTCAATCAAGCAGCCCACAAAGCTCACCCTCCATGTGAGGGTGGGTCAGTTGGTCAGGAATCATTGGGACTTCTGGGTATACCCAAATAGAAGTGATAAGTGTGAAGTGATAAGTGATAAGTTCCTCGTAGTCGACTCACTTGATAGTCGTGCCTTGAAAGTATTGAAAAAGGGTGGCACCGTATTGTTGACTGCAGCAGGAAAGGTGACGTTGGGTAGTGATGTGAAGCAGAACTACCTGCCTGTGTTCTGGAACACATCGTGGTTTAAGATGCGTCCGCCCCATACCACAGGTGCCTATATAAATAAGGAGCATCCCTTGTTTAAATTTGGCTTCCCTACTGATGACTGGTCGAACCTGAACTGGTGGGAACTGTTGAACAAGGCTCAGGTGATGAATCTCATGGAACTTCCCAAGGATTATCAGTCACCTATTCAGCCAATAGATACGTGGCACGTATCACGAAAACTGGGTATGCTGATTGAAGCAAAGGTCTTGAAAGGTAAGTTGCTGATGACAACGATGGATATCAGTCGTGATTTGGAGCATCGTCCTGTGGCTCGACAGATGCGTCAGGCTATTCTCTCTTATATGCAGAGTGATGATTTCCAGCCTGTTATCACGCTGACGCCAGAGACTGTCAGTCATTTCTATACGGAGCAGGCACCGCCTGTAAATATGTTTACTAATGATTCGCCCGACGAATTGAAACCCAAGATAAAATAACCTAAACCAATTATTATTATGATTAATCCAAATTATTGTCCTGCCTGTGGTAATAAGGTAACACCTGGTGATGCGTTCTGTGGAAAATGTGGCAATCCGCTGGGTGGTAAGAATCCTGAGGAAAGCGTGGTGGTTGAGGAGAAGCATGAAGAAGAGCCTCGTCGTCCCCGTCGTCCGCTGTATATTCCTCAGGAAGAACAGAACACACTAGGCGTCATCGGCTTCGTACTTACGATGGTGGGTGTGGCTGGCTTTTGGTTCACCTCGTGGATAGGTATCGGATTCCTGTTCATTTTCCTGTGGCCGATATCGTTAATCGTTTCATTCATAGCGATGTTTAAAAAACCGAGAGCCTTTGCTGTTGCAGGCTTTATCATTTCATTGCTTGAATGTTTGGGACTGCTGATTGTGATACTGTTCTTTGGTGCACTCTTCAGCGCAGTCTTCTCTTAGTAACGAAAAAGGGTGCTGAAACTTTCAGCACCCTTTTGATGTCATAATGTGAAGCACCATCTCGTCGATAGGCCCCATGCCGTCGGCACCGATGGCTGTGAGGTTATGAATGCTTTGATCTACACAGTCATCGACGATGCCTTCCTCACAGGTAACACATTTACCTTCCATAGAGAGTAGGGCAGAGAGAACCGCTGTAGAGACGCCAGAGGTGATTTTCAGTGAGCACGATGGCTTCGCTCCGTCGCATATCATACCTGTGAGGTTGGCAATCATATTCTTTATACTTCTGCAGCAACGCTCATAGTCGCCTCCCATCAGGTAGGTAATACCAACACTACTACCTATAGAGGCTACAACGCAACCGCAGAGTGCCGATAGCGTTCCTAACGACTGTTTGATATAAATAGCCGTAAGATGACTGAGGGTCAGGGCTCGTATGAGTTCTTCTTCTGTGTTCTCGTTCTCTTTGGCATAGACGCAGACGGGGTTAGTGGCGCAGATTCCCTGATTACCAGAGCCGGAGTTCGACATGACTGGTATCATAGCGCCACCCATACGGGCATCGCAGGCAGCTGCTGTACGTGAGATGATATGTGAGAAGATGGTGTGTCCGAAGATGCCCTTTGCCATTGGACGGTCTATGGTCTTCCCCAGATTGTGTCCATAGTTGCCCTTGATAGCTTCGCGTGCCGCGTTCATGTTGTAGTCGCGCGTTTCCATGATAAATTGGATTTCATCAAGGGGAGCTGTTGTGGCAAAGTCGTAGACGAGGCGGAAGTTGAGGGGGAGGCTAGGTTCACTAGAAGTACTAGTTTCACTAGTAGAGCTAGTTATACTAGCCATACTAGAAACGAAGTGGGTGTGGCTGCCGGCAATAATGGCCGTCTCGCTCCTGTCGCCAGCCTTGCAGGTTACTTCGACATAGAGCTTTTCGCTGATGCCCTGCTTCATCTGTATGTCGATGCGCTTCTCGCTGATGTATTTCTTTCCTTCCTCAAGTGCCTTGGGGGTTAAGTCTTTCAGTACCTCCAGTTGATACTCACTCTTTCCGATGAGGGCACCTAGGGCGATGGCGATGGGCAGGCCTATCATCCCCGTGCCGGGGATGCCTACACCCATTGCGTTCTTCAGGATATTGGCACTTAGGCGGGCTTCTATCCGTTCTGGACGTTGCCCCAGCATTTCGGTAGCCTTGGCCGTGCAGAGGGCTACGCACATGGGTTCTGTACAGCCGATGGCTGGTACTACCTCCTCATGGATGAGTGCAATGATTTGTTCGCGTATCTCCTTTTCTATCATAAACTATTACTTCTTGAAAATCTTCTTGCCGCCTTCAATAACGATGCCTGTCGCATTAGCGGGGTTCAATGTCTGCCCCATCAGATTGTAGGTAGCGTCTTTCTGCTGAATAGCCTTTGGCGTATGGATATTGTTCAGTATATCTTTACTGATAACATCGATATAGTCGATATCAGGCATCCAGCTGCTGGTATTCACCAGGCGGATGGTATTCACGCCTGGCTCCAGGGTGATGTCGAGTGTCTTCTTGCCCACCTTTTTCCAATCACCAGAGTTGCATCCGCTGAGGGCCTTCACTTTCTTGCCGTTCACATAGACGGTCATAGTACGGTTCTCTCCGCAGATATAGCCGATGGTGAGTTGGTAGTCGCCACCATTCTTGCTGTATACGTTGTGCCACTCCAGATAGTTGCTACTATTACTGCCACCGATGTAGCCTGCTTTGTAGCCACCAGAACAGTAATCAGCTTCTGAGTATTGACAAACGTTCCATTCAATTTCCGAATAGGCTTTACTGTAGCCTGTCTCTGCCTCATAGCGAGTGCGCTCCAGACGTGTGTCGGCCTCTGCCACGTATATCTTGGTGCCGTGCTTGGGAACTGAAACCTGATAAGTTTCAAAGAATGTTCCTACGTCCTTCTTGGTAAAGCAGTCGTGCAACTTCACGCTGTCCGCCAAGTCGATGTCCTTGAAATCCAGGGTCACAGTCTTGGCAGCATCGTTGGGGTTATAGATGGCGAAGGCACGTTTCAGTCCATTAGCTTTCTCAATGTCCTTTACCATAATGTAGCAGTCATCAACCTTTGCTGCGAGGTAAGCCTGCTGGTAGAGCGTATCTTGGTTCAGCGCAATGAGATCCTCGTTCTTCAGCAGGTTAAGTGCAGTGGTTTTGATGTCCTGCATATTACAGCCGATGAGCAGGGGTGAGTTCATGATACACCACATACCGAAGTGGGTCTTATCTTCTTCGGTGGTCATTGAGCGTCCAACCTCTAGCATGTCCATATCATTATAGTGGCCCTTACTGCAGTAAGCACTCATATAGAGGTTTTCTGCCAAAATGCCTTTTACAGAGTTCCATCCGTCGTAGATGTCGCCAGTGGTACGCCACGAGAAGCCAGCATTATCGGCCCATGTGCCAGGATATGCCCATCGGCAGATGTTCATGCGCACATCGGTGCGGCCTGTGTTCTTAATCGCTTTGGCAATAGCGGTGTAGCGCGTCTTCTCGTCAAGGTCCAAATTCTCGTTGTTGTGAATGGGGTCACCACCGCAGAAGTCCACCTTGATGAAATCGAAGTCCAGGTCTTTGAAGAAAAGGTCACAGTCCTGCTGGTCGTGCTCATATAGACCTACGCCAACTCCCGTCTTATCTCCGCCGTGATAGCTGCCGCAGGTGTTATGTCCTCCGTCACTATATATGCCAGCCTTCAATCCTTTCTGATGGATATACTCTACGACGGGCTTCAATCCGTTGGGGAATCGGGTGGGGTGAATCTTCAGCTGTCCTGTTGCTTCATCGCGTCCGCCGAAGTATCCATCGTCAATGTTGATATGGTCATAACCTGCAGCTGCCAGTCCTTTTGAAACCATTGCTGCTGCTTGGTTCTTGATGATTGACTCGCTGATGTTCAGTGCGAACGTGTTCCATGAACTCCATCCCATTGTTGGGCCTTCCTTCACGGGCTCGTCCATCATTCGCTCGTATTCCGTAGCAGCCATAATAAAGCCGCCCAGCACTTTTCCTTCAGTATAGAAATCGTCGCCATTGGTGCTGGTAGGTTCAGTGTCCTTACCCATCAGATAATAGGCTGCCGAACCATCGCGATAGCTTCCTCCGCCCAATCCGGCTGATTTGCAGCATCTGATAAGATGTACGCCACCCTTACCGTCGGCAACCATAAATTGTTCTATAAAACCCTTATAGGCTTTCTTTGCAATAGCACGATAGAATTTGTTGAGCAATCCCAAACGCACGCCCTTGAGATAGGCAGCAGTAAAGATGGCGGTGCATGAAGACTCCAAATAATTGTTCACGGGGCCCGAAGTGTATCTGTAGCTGCTGTCATAGTTGGAGGCGGAGAAGGAACCGTCGTGGTTTATCAACTGATACCAGCATCCACTCTTGGCATCTTGCTTGGCAGCAATGCCTGCGGCCAGTTTCGTCAGGTAGCCTTTCAGCGTCTTGTAATTGGCAGAACTGGTCAGTTTGGCTTTCTGCATCTGTTCCAGGACGTCGACCAGAGCCATGAAGTACCAAGCCTCGGCGCGTCCCCAAAATTCTGCTGAATGGTAAATCTCCTTTCCTTTCTCAGCCGAGATGCCTGCCCATTTTGAGGCTGCCTCGCCAGCGGGGTCGGCGGTAAAGGCATGATAGAGTAACTGCGCATCCTCGTCCCACAGGTAATTCCATGAGATGGTGAACTGCTTGGTAATGAGATTCCAGTCGTTGGTGGTCAGCTTGGTGTAGTCGGCATCTTCATTAATCATCTGCGCCATTAGTGCTGCACCCATATAGAGACCGTCGCACCACATCTGGTCGGTGTATGATGACTTGTGCCACCAGCCACCAGCTGCGCCTGCAAGTGTACTCTCTTTGATGACGTAGTTCTCGTTGGCATTGGCGAAGCCCGTTCTGGCATCGGCAAAGCGCTGCTTAGCTGTTGCTAAGGTCGTATTGTCGGCAAAGCGCGTATCAGCAGCCAGTTCTTGTAGTTTGAAGTAGAGCTTCACACCATTCAGGTCATCGAAACTTTTTCCTTGCTTACCGTTCTGCGTGATGTTGCATGAGTTGCCGTAACGCTTGATGGCATAGTACCAGGGCATCACATCCACATCCTTGCTGTCCTTATAGTAGTCGGCAGCTTCCAGTATGGCTTTTGCCACGAGGCCAGGTACGTAGTCGAGTGTGCCGCTATTGGTTTGTGGCTTCTCAAGGACTTTGCCTTGAGTGTCGTATTTCCCGAATCCAGCATCCTTCGTGTTAGCTTTGAAGTCGTTGATACGGCTGTTGATCACAAGCTCTGAATAGCGTGTGTTCTCGTTAAAAGTACAAGGCTCGCCGGCTGTCTGTGCTGTGCCCGTTGCTGCAAACATCCATGAAAGGACGGATAGTGTGATTGTCTCAAACATTTTTATCTGTTCTGAATTATGGGTTTCTAGTATGGGTGCAAAATTACACTTTTCCCTTGACATAGCCAAGAGAAACGCTTGATTTTTGCTT
>CAZIKA010000060.1:0-13249 GCA_964539705.1 uncultured Prevotella sp.
ATGCCAATGAGGTGCTCCTTATCGTTAACACGGCTACCAAGTGCGGATTTACTCCCCAGTATGATGAATTGGAGAAACTCTATAAAGACTACCATAGTCAGGGCTTTGAAATTCTGGACTTCCCCTGCAACCAGTTTGGACAACAGGCTCCTGGTACTGATGAGAGCATCCATGAGTTCTGCAAATTGAACTTCGGCACGGAGTTCCCCCGTTTTAAGAAAGTGAAGGTGAATGGTGAGGATGCCGATCCGCTGTTCCAGTTCCTGAAAGAGCAGAAAGGCTTTGCTGGATGGGATATGAGTCACCCTATAGCTCCAATTCTCGATGATATGCTGTCGAAGGCAGACCCCAACTACAAGGAGAGTGCTGACATCAAATGGAACTTCACCAAATTCCTGATTAATAAGAAAGGACAAGTTGTGGCTCGCTTTGAACCAACTGAGAAGATTGAGCATATTGAGGAACAGATTAAAGCATTGCTGTAATGAAGACAAAGTGTTTGATTATTGGCAGCGGTCCTGCTGGCTATACGGCAGCCATATATGCCTCAAGGGCTAATCTGAGTCCTATTGAATATTGTGGTATGCAACCAGGTGGTCAGCTCACCCAGACAACGGAGGTGGAGAACTTCCCTGGTTATCCCAATGGCGTTGATGGCAACCAGATGATGATGGATCTGCGCGAGCAGGCTGAGCGCTTCGGTACAGATATCCGTGATGGCGTCATCACACGAGTTGACTTCTCGAGTCGACCCTATAAGGCTTGGGATGATTCGGATAATGTGATAGAGGCGGATACAGTCATCATTGCTACTGGCGCTTCTGCAAAATATCTGGGGCTCGACGATGAGCGCAAATATAATGGTATGGGCGTTTCTGCTTGTGCTACCTGCGATGGCTTCTTCTATCGTAAGAAAACCGTAGCTGTAGTGGGCGGTGGTGATACTGCCTGCGAGGATGCACTCTATTTGAGCGGTATCTGTAAGAAGGTATACTTGATTGTTCGCAAAAACTACCTGCGTGCTTCGAAGGTGATGCAGCAGCGTGTGATGGAACGTGAGAATATCGAGATTCTCTTTGAGCACAATACCTTAGGACTCTTTGGCGAAGACGGCGTAGAAGGCGCGCATCTGGTAAAACGTAAGGGCGAGGCCGATGAGCAACTGGTAGATATCGCCATTGATGGCTTCTTCCTGGCTATTGGTCATAAGCCTAATACGGATATCTTCAAAGAATGGCTCGAGACCGATGAGGTGGGCTACCTGAAAAAGATAGATGGTACCCCCAAAACAAAGCTTCCAGGTATCTTCGTGGCTGGCGACTGTGCTGATCCTACCTATCGTCAGGCTATCAGTGCTGCTGGTACAGGTTGTCAGGCTGCCATTGAGGCAGAGAGATTCCTGATGGCGTAAAGTATTCCTGATGGTGTAAAAAGTAATAATTGTCCTGTGTACGACTTTTCTACATGGGTCATATTGGAAACATAAAAAAAAGCCCCGCTTCACAGCGAGGCTTTTTCATAACTAAATTAATCAACCATAAACCTTAACCATTAAAAATCTTTTTACGATGCAAAGATAATACTTTGTCTAAAAATCCGGGTTCAACTTCTATTAAAATATGTTTAATTTTTGATAATTATCATTTTTTCTACTCTTATTCACGAATTTTCAACCAAATTTTAAACTTTTTGTCGGAAATATTTGTCTGAATAAAAAATATTATGTACTTTAGCTGACGATTTTTAAACCCAAATCTATAAACTGTTAGCAGCTATGATGATATTTGTGATAAGCATATTACTGATAATCGTTATTTTTTTTACCGCATGGTATGGTTATAAGCTTACGATGCACATCCGTAATCGCATGCACATGAACCTTATACTAACGAATATCTCGCATGAGTTGCTCACACCACTAAGTGTTATCTCGGCTTCCGTTGAACATCTTCGTGAGCAAGAGCCCCGTTTCGCTACCGATTATGCGCTGATGCAACTTAACGTGGAACGTGTGACGCGTCTGCTACAGGAAATTCTGGAAACCAGCAAGTCGCAGGCTGGTGAGTTGAAATTGCAGGTGTCGCAGGGTGATGTGATGGAATATATCCGTCAGACAGCTCTTAGCATCGAACCGCTCATGTATAAGTATGGTTTGGAATTCTCGCTTCAGTGCACCCCTCAGTCTATGATGGGTTGGATAGATACGGATAAACTGGATAAGATTATCTGTAATCTGCTTTCCAATGCTGCCAAATTCACCAAGGCTCCAGGAGAAGTGACGCTGAGGGCATGGACTAATGAGAATTTTGATCAGGTAACAATCGAGGTGTGTGATACTGGTATTGGTATTCCTCATTCGCGTATTAAGAATCTGTTTCAGCGCTATTATGATGGTGATTACCGTTGGATGCAGGTCAACGGGACGGGGTTGGGATTGGCGCTGACACGCGATCTGGTTTATCTGCACAATGGCTCTATCAATTGTAAGAGTACAGAAGGCGAAGGAACCACTTTTACGATAACTCTTCCTATTAGCAAGGATGCGTATAGTGCCACGCAAATTGACGACAAGCATGAATTCGACCCCACTTTTGCACGCAGGACGATTATTGACATTCATGCCCTGGAGCAGTTGTCTGAGCAGTTGCCAGTGCCTACGTTGAAGACGCGTGATGAGAGTTTCTATAATATCCTGATTGTTGAGGAGCATCAGGAGCTTTTGATGCTTCTCAACACGTTGCTATGTACGAAATATAACGTGCTGCCTGCCACTAGTGGACAACAGGCATTGGAACTGTTGGAATCTAATGATGTTGACTTGATTATCTCGGAGCTGACGATGCCAGTAATGGATGGTAATGAGTTGACGCGTCAGATAAAGTCTAGTGAGACGTGGAATATTATCCCTATCATCCTTATCTCATCGCTCCATAGTGAGGAGGCGCGCAAGGAGTCGATGCTTATTGGGGCTGACGACTTTATAACCAAACCTTTCCGACTGGGTGACCTGGAGCTTCGTATCAACAATATCATTGAAAACCGCAAGCGCATTGTGGGCGAACGCAATGCTGCATCTTCCAAGTCGGAAGACCGTCCCCTCACTGCTGATGAGGAGTTCCTGCGTCGAGCACGCGAATGTGTCAGGGCGCACCTCAGTGATAGCGAGTTCGACCGTGAGGGCTTTGCTGCCGAGATGGGGGCTTCATCCTCTACGCTTTACAATAAGTTGCGTGCGCTGACAGGATCAAACATCAGCAATTTCATTCGTGAAATCCGTATGACAGAGGCCAAAAGATTGGCTGAGTCACGGCCAGATATCCGTGTCAGCGACTTGGCATATATGGTGGGCTTCAAGGATCCTAAGTATTTCGCTACTTGTTTCAAGAAGGATTTTGGTATTCAGCCGAGCGAGTTAATGTCCAAAGTCCAAGAAAAGTCAGCAAACCGTTAAGCATCAGTAGCTCGTAGCCAAAGCGGTAGCCCCATAGTGTCTGCGTCAGCATATCAATGCCATAGCAGAGGAAGGGGGATGCCACGCATACTGCTGGCACCCAGCGGTCGTTGACTTGTCGCTTTGTAAACAGTCCAAAGACAAAGAGTCCCAACAGCGGTCCATAGGTATAGCTCACGATGGTATAGATGGCATCAATCAGTGATTTGTTGTTTAAAGCTCTGAACAGTACGATAAAAATGATAAACAAAGCACAGATTGTCAAATGTGTTTGTTTTCTTAGACGTTCATCATCAGGTCTTTTTCGAATGTCTACACAGTAACTAGTTGTAAGTGATGTGAGTGCCGAGTCTGCACTTGAGAATGAGGCCGCAACGATGCCGAGGACAAACAACAATTGACAATTCACAATTGACAATTCACTATCGGTTGCGCCTTGTACAAACAAAGGAAGCAATTCATCACCTTTTACAGGAAGACCTATGTTCTGGCTCTCGAAGAACTGTGCTAGCAGGATGCCTAATCCCATGAACAACATATTGGCTGGTACGAAGGCCACTCCATACGAGCACATGTCTTTCTGGGCATCACGCAGGGTCTTGCAGGTCAGGTTCTTCTGCATCATGTCTTGATCGAGTCCCGTCATCACAACCACGATAAACGCACCACTCAGAAACTGCTTCCAGAAGTTTTGAGGTGAAGCCCAGTCATCCATCACGAAAATGTGGCTCCGTTCATCATGGACAACGGCTTTTACGGCATCTGCTACAGAGAAACCCATCTGTTGCATCACCATATATATAATAAGGAGTAGGGCAGTGAAGAGGCAGAGCGTCTGGAAGGTATCGGTAAAGACAAGCGTGCGTACGCCACCCTTCCTTGTGTACAGCCATATCAGCATGACCATGAGCATCACATTTGCGACAAAAGGAATCCCCATGTTATCGAAGAAAAACTGTTGCAGGATCATGCACATCACATAGAATTTGATGCTAGCCCCCACCATCTTTGATAGCAGGAAGAACCACGCTCCTGTTTGATACGACTTACTGCCCAGCCGATTTCCTAAGTAGGTGTAGATTGTAGTCAGGTTCTGCTTGTAGTACACAGGAAGTAGTACGAAAGCTACGATCAGATAGCCTACAATAAATCCCAAACACACTTGTATGTATGTCATCTGTGAGGTAAGCACCATGCCTGGTACGCTGACGAATGTCACGCCTGATATCGAGGCTCCCACCATACCGAAAGCCACCATATACCAGGGTGAACGCCGCTCTGCTCTAAAAAAAGTCTGGTTGTTGGCCCTGCGCTGAGTCATTCGACTGATAACCATCAGAACGGCAAAATAGATGCATATAGTTGCAAGAATCCACATAACAGCTTGCAAAGGTACAAAAAAATTCATAATTCATAATTCATAATTCATAATTATTTCTTACCTTTGCAACGCAATAACTAAACCAATAATTAAAATGTTATGAGCAAACAAAAGAAATTCATCCTTCAGGAAAGTGAGATCCCTACACAGTGGTATAACATTCAGGCTGATATGCCTAATAAGCCCATGCCTCCAATCCATCCAGCAACCAAACAGCCATTGGGCGTAGATGATTTGGCACACATCTTCCCCCGTGAGTGCTGTGTACAGGAGTTGGATACAGAGCATCGCTGGATTGACATTCCTGAAGATGTGCTTGAGAAGTATAAGTATTATCGTTCTACACCATTGGTTCGTGCCTACGCTCTTGAAGAGGCTCTTGGCACTCCAGCTCATATATATTTCAAGAACGAGTCAACGAACCCCCTTGGCTCTCATAAAATCAACTCTGCTCTGCCTCAGTGCTATTATGCCAAGCAGGAAGGTACAACAAACGTCACCACAGAGACAGGTGCTGGTCAGTGGGGTGCTGCTTTGAGTTATGCTGCTAAGATCTACGGCCTCGATTGCGCCGTTTATCAGGTGAAGATCACCATGCAGCAGAAGCCTTACCGTTCTTCTATCATGCGTACATTCGGTGCTGTTGTCGAGGGTTCTCCCTCTATGTCAACCCGTGCCGGTAAGGATATCCTGACTAAGGATCCTACTCACACAGGCTCACTCGGAACAGCTATCTCTGAGGCTGTAGAGTTGGCTACCACTACACCTAACTGTAAATATACGCTGGGATCAGTATTGAACCACGTAGGTCTGCACCAGACCATCATCGGTCTGGAGGCCGAGAAGCAGATGCAGATGGCTGGCGAATATCCCGATATCGTCATTGGATGTTTTGGTGGTGGTTCAAACTTTGGTGGCATCTCTTTCCCCTTTATGCGTCATAACCTGAGTGGTGAGCGTCATACTGAGTTTATCGCTGCAGAGCCAGACAGTTGTCCTAAGCTGACTCGCGGACAGTTCCGTTACGACTTTGGCGACGAGGCAGGCTATACCCCATTGCTGCCCATGTTCACACTGGGTCACAACTTCAAGCCATCAAACATCCACGCTGGTGGTCTGCGCTATCATGGTGCTGGCATGATTATCTCTCAGCTCATTAAGGATGGCTATATGCATGGTGTTGACATTCCTCAGCTCGAGACCTTCGAGGCTGGTATGCTCTTCGCTCGCACAGAGGGAATCATCCCTGCTCCAGAGAGCTGTCATGCTATTGCAGCAACTATTCGTGAGGCCAACAAGTGCAAGGAGACTGGCGAGGAGAAGGTTATCCTCTTCAACCTTTCTGGACACGGGCTCATTGATATGCCTTCTTACGAGGCTTTCATCAAGGGTGATCTGCAGAACTATACTGTTACCGACGAGATGATTGCCGAGAATCTGGCAGAGCTCGACAAGCAGGCAAAATAAGAAACAGTATTAAATAAAAGAAGTTTCGCTCCAAAAGGGCGAAACTTTTTTATTTCTTTACGAAGGGTAGGTGGGACGCTTGCTCATACATCATTTCCGCAAGCATGTTGTTATTGTCCTGTTTCCCATATAGTAAATCATACACAGATTTCAGCCCTGCTATACCGTCTCCATTCTTCAATACATATGCCAGACAGAGATTCTGCAGGCCGATAGATTCTGAGATGATGTCTAAATCAGTAATCGCTAATTGCGACAATGCCAACTGATAGGCAGCCTCGCTGTTCTCATCAATGAAATGCTGTACATCACCTAATGTCTCAAGTCCGAACGACTCAAGCACAGGCAGGAACTGTAACATTGGAGCAGGGAAAACCTCTGCTTGATTTACTGCGGCTATACGTTGGTTCAATCTTTGGAATGGATGCAAGTCCATGAAACTGCGGAACGAATCCGTGCTCAGTAGCACCTCGTCCAATTTCCCTGATTTTACCAGTGCCTGCACCTGACGGCGATAATCGGTCATCGTGGTGCGAAGTCTACTGAACTCATCGTCGGCTAACTCTAGCATTCCTGCCAGTCGGCTAAACTGTCTGCGATATTCTGGGGGCAGTTTCACAGCTCCTTTGTAGCCAATATCGTGCTCTATGGCCGACCATACGTGCTGCAGGGCAGTGCGCATCTGTATCTCGAATGGCATACTACCTTCTTTTAGCTTGCAGATATAATGCAACGAGTTGTAACCAAAACTGGTTAGCTGATGCACCTTGCGCTTGTCCACCGAGTTGTCCCAATCCACCTCATAGAGCTGCTGAACGATGGCTGCTACTTTGTCCACATCATCGGTATAAAACGTAATGATACGCAGACCTACCAGATCGGTGATGTCATCTAGCGAGGCATACTTGTCGCCTTTGCGTTCCAGTTTTCCAGCCAGCGACGATTCCGTTTTTACCCTGTATTCTATGGCGCTGAGTTCCACAGCTTGTTCGTGCAACACCTGCCGTAGTTGGTTATACACCTTCTCGGACAACTGTTCCAACAAGGGTAGCCGCTCCCGGTATTGCTCCAGAAGCGCTTCCCCATGAGGATTCAGCTTGGGAATCATTTAAACTCAAACAGGTTTGTAAAGCCGGTCATGGCAAACACCGTGCGTAGATCATCGTTGATGCCAGTGATATATACATGGCTACCCTTGGGCTTGGCGTTCTTCAGCACACCCAGAAACAGACGCAGACCGCTTGATGAGATATACTCCAGCTTGGTGCAGTCGAACACGATGTTATGGCCTGTGCAGTCATACAGGGGTTTCAGTGCCTCTTCTGTCTCCACAGCGGCAGCAGTATCCAAACGTCCTTCAAACACGGCTACCAAGTCGCCATCTTTCTCTAAAATCGTCGTTTTCATAATTTTTGACTTTTTATAAATATAATGGATAAATAAGATTTACTATTACCAGCATCACGGTCAGCAACACGATGTGCATCACCACGCCCAGACGGGCAAAGTCTGTGAAGCGGAACGAGCCTGGACCATATATCAGCATGTGTGTGCTCGAGCCTATTGGTGAGGCAAAACTGATGGTCACGCTTAGCATCAGCGACATGACGAACGGCATGGGGTTACATCCCATCAGCATGGCCTGTTGGTACATGATGGGGAAGAACACTGCTGCACTGCCCACATCGCTGACAAACTCGCTTACCACCGATGCCAACAGACACATCACTACCATCACCACGTAGGGGTTCGACCCACACAGGTCTAGCACATCTTGTGCTATCACGTCGGCAATACCTGTCTTTGTGATGGCTACCGAGAATACTACCGTGGTACCCAATATCAGTATCAGTTCCCACTCAATGTATTTCACCACCCTGTCCATCCTGCAGCATTTCGTCAGCAGCATGGCACCAGCCGCCAGCATCGTGATAGCCATCAGTGGTAGCAGGTGGAAGGTCGATACCAGGAACATCATCACCAGTATGATTGCCGATATCACCGTGCGACGCCCTAGCTGTGGCACGAAATGCGAGTCAAAGAAGGTCAGACTTCTGCGGTTGTTCTGCTCCAGTTTTTCCTCATCCTTAGGCGAGCATTCCAACAGCAGTGTGTCGCCAGCCTGCAGGCGTATCTCGCGAGGCTGCCCTTTTACGCGTTTTCCCTGACGGGCTACTGCTACCAGTGCCACGTCGTTCTTCTGCTCGAAGTCGTTCTCTGTCATCGACGTGCCTATCAGCTCGCTGCCAAACGATACGTAGGCCGTCCTCATCTTGCGTTTCGAGTCTATATCATTGATGCTCCACACGTGGTGATCAGCAGCTGCCAGTCCGTGTGTACGTTTCAGTTCCAGTATCTCGTTGATCTGTCCGGCGTATATCAGTCTGTCGCCTCCCAGCACCCATTCGTCTTTTTTCACCGGCATGATAATCTCTTTGTCGAAGCGCACTATCTCTACCAGCGAGCCGCCCTTCACTTTCATCAGCCCAGCCTCTTCCACGGTGTCGCCCACGGCAGGGTTGTCCGTTGGCACCAACAGTTCCACGGTGTAGTCCGATGTAGTCTCAAACGACTGCTCTGCTGATTCCCTCGAAGGAATGAATCTCTGGAAGATAATGACCAGCAGCACGCCTACTATCGTCAGCACCAGTCCTGGCAGCAGTGGCTCGAAGATGTCCATCGACTTGCCCGACTGGTGCATATACAGACCCGCAATAATCAGGTTCGATGAGTTGCCCAGCAGCGTACACATACCTCCCAGCGTTGCAGCGTAGCTCAGTGGCAGTAGCAGTTTCGATGGTGCTGTGTTCAGCTTCCTCGACCATATCTTTACGGCGTCAATAAACAGCGCCACCACGTTTTCTGAGTTCAGCAGTGCCGCCAGCACACTCGTTGGTATCATCAGCTTCACGATGGCTCTATGGTAGTTCTTCGGGTCTCCCAGCACGTTTTTCGTTAGCCAGTAGAGCACGCCCGATTGCATCAGTCCTGCTATGATTACGAAGAAGGCGGCATGTACCACTACTGGTTCTGATCCGAATCCTGCCATTCCCTCTTCCTCGGTCACCACGCCAGTTACCAGCAATACCGTCAGTGCCGCCAAGAATGCTATCTCTGCAGGTATGCGTGTGCGTGCCATCACGACGAAGATGGACAGCACGGTCACTATTGTGATCCATGCTTTGATGCTCAGGTCAAAAATCAGTATCTGGTCCATCCTACTCTTTAACTTTCAATTTTCAATTTCCTGTCTTCAATTTTCCTAGCGTCAGCCTGTTCTTCCCCTCTTTCCTTTCATAGCTGATGCTATCCATCAACTGTCTTACCAGGAAGATGCCCAGTCCGCCTATCGGTCTGTCCTCAGCCGCCAGTGTGGTGTCTGCCTCCTTTTCGGCTGTGGGATCGAAGGGCGTTCCGCTATCAGCAATCACGAAGGTCAGTCCTTTGTCATCTATCAGTACCTCTATGTCAATATCCCCTTTCTCTCCGGTGGGGTAGGCGTAGTTCATCACGTTCACCACAGCCTCTTCCATAGCCAGGTTCATCTGCATGGTTGTGCTGGCATCCATGCCTGCTTTCTCACATGCTTCCTCCACGAAAGCCGCCAGTTGTGCCACCTCCTGAATATCGTTTGTCAGTGTGATGCTCATCTTCTCTTCCATAGTTGCTGCCGCTGTTTTTGGTTTTTATCACGCAAAGATACGAAAAATATGGAAATCAACCATCTTTTTAAGGTTTTTTAAAAGGAAATCAATAGTATGTCAGCAAAAAGTTCGATTATCGCAGGCTTTTTTCAATGATTATGTGTACCTTTGCGTTTCTTTGAGAAAAACTAAATCAAATTATTATGAGAAAACAGATTTTTATTCGAATTATCCCATTCCTATTATTATGTATGCTGCCGTTTAAGCTGCATAGCCAGACTACGGTTCTGTCGCAGTCGTTTAAAAACATCATTGATACGGAGGCATATACTGCTATCAGTAGCTATGATGGATGGACTTTTGAGAATTGCTTTGCTGCAGGAAAAGTTAAAGAAAATGATCATTATTTGCAGGTAGGTTCTTCATCTTCCATAGGTAGTTTGACATCTCCGGCTTTGGGGGGTGAAGGAAATGTAGTATTGTTGATAGAAGCGAGTCGTATTACCATTCCTGCAAAATTCCGTGTGTCAGTGGTAGGTACGGGGACGGTTGCCTCTACAGAATATACTATTGATTCAGGTGATTATTATCGTCCATCTGCTATTCTGATCAAAGGATGTTTACCCTCGACAAAAATCAAAATAGAAGATACTCAAGGTAAGTTTTATGTCCAGTCTATTAAAGCCTTCGCTGTTTCAGAAGCAGTTTTTTATGAGTCGTTTGATTATACCATTGGAGAAGGTGGTAATGATGGCACTTTTGATATAAAGACGTATACCTTGTCAGATAAATATGTCTTTGATGCTTATTCGGGAGTTAGTAAATCCGATCTATATCGTGGTTCAAAATGTATTGCCTTTAATATTGGTGGCTCTTATCAAACTCCGACTTTTTCAGATGTTTCTAGCTCTATGCTGTTGTCTTTCAGAATAGCAGGGGCAGAATCCTCAGATGGAAAAACACCAATGTCTGTCGAAATCTCGGGTGGTGGCACGATGAGCAAGACGAGTTTTGATGTGGTGAACTCGACGTGGACGCAGTGCTATGCTGTTGTTTCTGGTATGACAACATCTACTCGTTTTAAATTCACAGGCCAGAAATTCTTTCTTGATGATATAAAACTAACGCCAATTCCCGATGGGCTTGACCAGTCGAAGGATAATTCGGCATATATCGAGGCAAATGCTAATCAGGTTAGTACGGTGACGTTGACTCGTTCGCTGACACCTGGTATATGGTGCCCGCTTTGTTTGCCTTTCGACGTGACACCTAACCTGATGAATACAGTAACTGCCACCACCTGCGAGTTGCGTACCTTCTCTTCCGTGAATACGGAAACAGGCGTATTTAAGTTTAATAGCGTTGAAGGTGAATCAACGATAGATGCAGGGACTCCTTTCCTTATCAAAACGTCTGCATTGGTGTCTAATCCTACCTTTACGGGAGTAACCATTAAAAACGTGGCACCAATGAGCTACACGAATGGCGACTATCAGTTCGTTGGCATCTATTCGCCTGTATATCTGAAGTCGGATGGAACAAACCTGTTCCTGGGAACGGACGGAAATCTCTATATACCTGGTACTGAGGAGGGCTACAACCGGCTTGGAGGGATGCGTGCCTATTTCGTGGTGCCAGAAGAAGCAAAGGCTCGCGTGGCAATCTTTGACGAACCAGATGTAACAGGAATCAGTAGTGCAGTTGAGAAACATCGCTCGTATACGATGTACGACCTCTTTGGTCGTCCCGTTGTCTCAAAAACATCCCGTGGTATAGTAATTAGTAATGGACGTAAATGGTTTAACAAATAAAAACAGATAAGAAAATGAAAACAAAGTATATCAAACCCTATATCAATGTTATAAAAGTGCTCCCTGTCGTTATGCAGCATACGAGTATTGAGACTAATTCGTATAAAACAGATGGTAATGCACAAACGATGGCAGCTTCGCGTAAAAGCAATTCTTTCTGGGATGAGGAGGACGAGGAGGATATGGATTAATGTTGCGTGACAATGTCAGAAAGAAAAAATATGCGATTTTTCTTGCAAAAGTCCAAAACAATGTTTATCTTTGCAAAAAGAAATCCGAAGTTACCAATAATAAACTATAGTATTAACTAAAAAATGACAATTATGAAATAGTTATTTTATTTCATGAGTCTCATGCTGTGCATGATGTTCGGTTCTATGACCTTTGTGTCATGTGGCGATGATGATGACAAGAGTACAAGTGGCGGTGGTGCCGACACTTCCGTAACTGCTCGCGATCTTATAGGATGCTGGTACGGTGTTGATGAGAAATCATCCGAGAAAATCAATGTCTTTGTGATGAACTTTACGACAACGACAGAAGGCAATTATATGGAGTATAAGGCAAAGTCTAAGAATAATTGGGCTATTGAGACAGATAACCAGATGACGTTTACTTGGACGCTTGTCAATGGCGTTATGACTGCCCAACTTTATAGTGGCGGTAGTAAAGTCGGTGTTATGATGGGTGAAATCGTTAAGAAGATTAGCGATAATCAAATTAGAGTAAAGCGTTATCTTAATGAACAGGGCACCAAGACTGATATCGTTGATATTATACGTATCGATAATCCTCAGCAGGCACAAGCTGTTCTTCGCGAACTCTTAGACGGAAATGGCAATGGTGGCGATGACAATGGTGGACCAGATGCTTCTGTAACTGCTCAGGACCTCTATGGCACTTGGTATGGTGTTGACGAGAATTCATCTGAGAGAGTCAGCGTCTTTTTGATGGAGTTTTCCGAAAACGGTGAAGGTTATTATTCCGATATTAAGGCAAAGGCAAAAAATAATTGGGAGCCAGAATTCTCTGATCCCATGTCGATGAAGTGGAGCCTTGATAAGGGTATCATGACAGCAAAACTATATCAAGATGGTAGAGACCATACGTTAAAGGGTGAGATTCTGCAGAAGATTAGTAACAATCAACTGAGGGTAAAGCGCTATTTCGACGAAAATGGCACTGAGTATGATATCGTTGATCTGAACAGGGCAGAGAGCGAGCAGCAAGTCGCACAATATTTAATGCAGCTGATAGAACAAAAAATAAAGTAAGTAATAATTAAAAATATTCCAAAACTCCCTTCAGTCGATGTGCAACTACTTAATTGTCAGTTGCTACGACTGAAGGGAGTTTTTTTATGTGTTTAGAACTTTTATTCTTTTATGACCTTGTCTTTGCCGTCTGTCTGCCTGTTCTTCTACCGCTACCTCCAGATTCCACAGGGCTTTTGTCTGCGAGGCGCTGAGTGTGAACGTCCGAAATACATGCCAGC
>CAZIKA010000060.1:13349-14690 GCA_964539705.1 uncultured Prevotella sp.
TTTTCTGAAACCGCCATAGTCTCCTTGATTCTACCAAGTCGGCTATTCCATACATTTCACGAACCTTTTTACGTGCTCAACATACTCTTCTCTGTGTCTCAAGTATGACTCCGCATGTCCTGCGCCTTCCGCAATCCACATATCTTTCTTTCCAGGCTTTGCCTCGTACAGACGGTTAACCATTTCTGTAGGGACGAATGTGTCGCTGCCTCCGTGTATAAACAGCATCGGGTACTTGCACTTTCTGATCTGATCGATTGCAGAAGCCTCGCCAAAACTCCATCCATTCCGTATCTTGCACAGCAGGCTTGTGGAGTACATCAGTGGAAATTCGGGGAGACCAAATTGCTCCTTCAGTTGTACTGCAAACTCGTCCCAGGCACTTGTATAACCGCAATCCTCTACGAAACGGATTTCTTTGATTGACTTTGGCAATTTTTCGCCAGACAACATCATTGTTGTAGCTGCTCCCATCGACACTCCATGAACCACCATCGTGTCCGTCTGAAATACGCTCAACCATTGTAAGGCATCCTTCCTGTCAAGCCATCCCATCTGTATCATGTCGCCCTCACTTTTCCCGTGGGCATGAAGATCAGGCATAACGATGTTATAGCCCAACTCTCGCTCATAGAGACGCCCCAAATACAGGAACTCTATGGAACAGTCGCGCCAGCCGTGAATAATTAAAGCTGTTTTGTTACTGCCATTCCTAACGTAGAGGGCATGGTGTCGCTCTCCTGTTGGCATCGTGATGAACGTGTCCTTGAGTGCATTGACGCTCCGTAAACTGTCTATCCAAGGACGAGTCTCTGGGTAATTTGAAAACTGCTCACGATAGCAGGAGTCAATATCGGTCTTGTTGTTCTCTGGAGCCAGCGAAAAGTCAAGCATATAAAAACTGCCTCCGATGGATATTATCAAGAGAACTACCAAAACTATACCAATACACCAAGTGATTACTTTTTTCATACCGAATCGAAAGTCCTAATCATTGCTGCAAAGGTAACCATAATTTCTGAAACCACCATATTTATATTTAGGGAAATATCAAAAGTCCGTGTAATCTTTCGACTACATCTTTTCTTCCATGCTGCAAAGGTATGATTAAGAAATGTATAGTGAAAAGACAGGCAATTTGTGACAATTGTGACCAGGAATCGTCAAAGAATTAGAAAAAGTTGTCACAGAAATGAAGATTTTTCCTCAAAAATTTGGAAATACCGAATCCTTTCTTTACCTTTGCTGCATAAGTTAAATATTTAATAATCAATTAATTATATAATATTTTATGTCAAAAATTAATAAGTGAAAATTTTAATTATGATTTTTGTTTTCAAG
>CAZIKA010000060.1:14700-14965 GCA_964539705.1 uncultured Prevotella sp.
ACCATAATTTCTGAAACCACCATATTTATATTTAGGGAATTACAAAGAATCCGTGTAATCTTTCGACTACACGGATCCTTTATGGCTATACATGATTATGCGTTTGAGAGTGAATCAAGAACCAGTCCCCTTGATTCCCCGGAGGCATGAACATCGATACGCTAAAGAAAGACCTGAACGATGTGTTGTGATTTGCTTAAAAATAGTATCTTTGCAGCCAACTATGGGAACGCGGGCGTCCTCGCCCGCAATGGTCGCGGGCGAG
>CAZIKA010000061.1:0-14777 GCA_964539705.1 uncultured Prevotella sp.
AGGTCTCGATACGAACGAGAACTACCTTATGACCATCATTGTGCCAAGCCTCTGCATCGTCAGCGTGGAACACAATCTGACCACAAGCAGCACCGGGAGATGCGGGCAGACCCTGAGCAATAACTTTGGCAGCAGCCAGAGCTTTCTTATCGAATACAGGGTGCAGCAGCTCATCGAGCTTCTGGGGCTCGCAACGCATGATAGCGGTCTTCTCATCAATCTTACCTTCGTGGAGCAGGTCGATAGCAATCTTCACCATTGCAGCACCTGTACGCTTACCGTTACGGGTCTGCAGGAACCACAGCTTGCCTTCCTGTACGGTGAACTCCATATCCTGCATGTCGCGATAGTGCTCTTCGAGCTTCTCCTGGATGCCGTTCAACTGAGCATAGATCTCAGGCATAGCTTCTTCCATAGAAGGATACTTAGCAACGCGCTCAGCCTCAGAGATGCCAGCGCGCTCAGCCCAGCGCTGAGAACCGATCTTCGTGATCTGCTGTGGGGTACGGATACCAGCCACAACGTCCTCACCCTGTGCGTTTACCAGATACTCACCGTTGAACAGGTTCTCACCATTAGCAGCATCACGGCTGAAGCATACACCAGTAGCAGAGGTATCCCCCATGTTACCGAATACCATGGCCATAACTGATACGGCTGTACCCCACTCGTCGGGAATGCCTTCCATCTTACGATACAGGATAGCGCGCTCGTTCATCCAACTGCGGAATACAGCGCAGATGGCACCCCACAACTGCTCGATAGGATCGTTGGGGAAGTCCTTACCTGTGCGCTCCTTGATGGCAGCCTTGAACAGCTTCACCAGCTTCTTCAGATCCTCAACTGAGAGGTCCTTATCCAGAACAACACCGCTCTCCTTCTTTACCTTCTCGATAATCTCCTCGAATGGGTCGATATCGGTCTTGTTGACGGGCTTCATCTCGAGCACCACGTCACCGTACATCTGTACGAAACGGCGATAGCTGTCGTAAACGAAGTGAGGATTGTTGGTCTTCTGGGCCATACCCTCAGCAACCTCGTCGTTCAGACCCAAGTTCAGGATGGTATCCATCATACCAGGCATAGAAGCACGAGCACCTGAACGTACAGAAACCAACAGAGGATTCTGAGCATCACCGAACTTGCAGTTCATCAAGCCCTCGATGTGCTTTACAGCTGCCATCACGTCGTCGTTGAGCAGCTCCATGATTTTCTGCTGTCCTACCTGATAGTATTCATTACAACAGTCAGTAGTGATTGTGAAACCTGGAGGAACGGGCACACCAATGTGGTTCATCTCAGCAAGGTTAGCGCCCTTGCCACCGAGTTCCTCACGCATCTTTGCATTACCTTCGGCCTTACCATTACCGAAGAGGTAAACTCTCTTTTGACTCATTTAGTTCTAAAAATTTAAGATTAATATAATAATATAAGTTCTTTGCTTTTGGTTTGAATTGTGCAAAGATACGATATTTCTTGCACATTACCAAAGAAAATGAGAATTTTTTTTGCCGCTGCACTACAATTATCTATTTTTAACCACAGCCGCTTGCTTGATTCAGAAAAATGTCGTATTTTTGCACGATATTATGAGCAGAATGTAACGATATGAAACGATTATGGGTTGCCGGAGTGTTGATGCTGCTTGCTGGCATTTCTGTGAAGGCACAGGAATTACAGGTAAAAATTAACATCAATCACCAGCAGGTACAGACAACGGACAAGACGGTGTTTGAGAATCTGCAGCAGACGCTGGAACAGTTTGTGAACGAGCAACAGTGGACGGCGTTGCAGTTTCAGGAGAATGAGCGCATCCAGTGTTCGTTCAATATTACTGTGACCAAATATGATGCTTCAAGTAATCGTTTCAGTTGTACGGCATTGATACAGGCCAATCGTCCAGTGTTCAATTCTGCCTATAACACCACTATATATAATAATAGGGATAAGAACTTCGATTTCGAATTTGTGCAGTATGACCAGCTGAACTTCAATGAAGAGGTGATAGATAATCAGTTGGTGGCGCTTTTTGCTTATTATTCCTTATTAATTATTGGTATAGATCTTGACACTTTCTCACCGATGGGAGGTACTGATGTGCTTCAACGCTGCATGAACCTGACCAACAATGCCCAGAATCTGGAGTTCACGGGGTGGAAGTCGTTTGAGGACAGCAGAAACCGTTTTGCTATCATCAACGATTATCTGGATGAGTCGATGAAACCGTTCCGTCAGTTGCAGTACGACTATTACCGTAAAGGGCTGGACGAGATGGCTCAGAACGTGGAACGTGGGCGTACCAACGTAACGACGGCTTTGGAGACGAATTTGAAGAAAGCCCATTCCGACAAGCCGCTGAGTATGTTGCCACAGATATGGACCGACTATAAGAAGGATGAGTTGGCTAATATTTACAAAGGAAAAGGTAATCAGAAGGAGAAGGAGAGTGTCTACGATGTGCTGTTTGGCATCAATGCCTCGCAGAATACGACGTGGGAGAAGATAAAGCAGTAAAAAGGTAAAAAGAAGAAGGCTATCATGCTGAAACAACTATACATTAAGAACTTTACGCTAATCGATGAGCTCGATATGGAGTTCCGTAGCGGTTTCTCTGTGATTACAGGTGAGACTGGTGCCGGAAAGAGTATTATCTTGGGAGCTATCGGACTGCTGCTGGGACAGCGTGCCGACTCGAAAAGCGTGAAGATGGGCTGCGATAAGTGTGTTATTGAGGCACATTTCGACTTGTCGCGCTATGGGATGGAATCTTTTTTCGAAGAGAACGAGATAGAATACGATGCTGAGGATACGATTATACGTCGTGAACTGACGGCTGCTGGTAAGAGTCGTGCATTTATCAATGATACCCCAGTGGCTTTGACGGTGCTCAAAGACTTGGGCGAACAACTTGTCGATGTCCACTCGCAGCATCAGAACCTGTTGCTCAACAAACAGGACTTCCAATTGGAAGTGGTGGATATTATTGCCGATGATGCCAAACAGTTGGCTGACTACCAAGAGGCGTTTTCTCGTTATCAGACTTTACAAAAAGAAGTGGAGCGTGTACGCGAGGAAATCAGTCGCGGACAGCAGAATGCAGAGTTCCTGCAGTTCCAGTTCGATGAGCTGCATAGCGCACAGTTGGTTGACGGTGAACAGGAGGAACTGGAACAGCGCAGCGAGACGATGACTCATGCCGAAGATATCAAGCTGGCACTTTACGAGGCAGGAACTGCCTTATCCGGCGAGGCGATTGACGTTCTCGGCGCCTTGAAGCAGGCAGCTTCGTCATTGCATGGAATAGAGCGCGTTTTTCCTGATGTGTCGGAACTGGCTTCTCGTATGGAAAGCTGCTATATCGAACTGAAGGATATCGACGGAGATGTGAACAGTCTGTTGGAGGATGTTGATTTCGATCCTGCTGAGTTGGAGAGCGTAAACAATCGTCTGGATCGCATCTATAGCCTGCAGAAGAAATATCATGTTGACAGCGTTGCTGACCTGATTGCTATGCACGATGATTTGCAGCGCCAGCTCTCGATGATAGAGAATAGTGACGAGGCGTTGGCTGATTTGGAACGTCAGCTTTCTGAAATCTTAGAAGAGGTGAAGGCCAAGGCCGATGTGCTGACGAAGAAACGTCAGAAGGCTGCATCGATGATTGAAAAACAGCTGAAGGAACGACTCGTTCCCTTAGGTATGCCTCATGTGCGTTTCCAGATTGTGATAGAACAGGGCGAACCTTCGCGTAACGGACAGGATAAGGTGTCGTTCCTCTTTAGCGCTAATACTTCCACTCCCCTGCAACCTGTCTCGCAGGTAGCATCAGGTGGTGAGATTGCCCGTGTGATGCTGTCGCTGAAGGCGATGATTAGTGGTGCTGTGAAGTTGCCTACCATTATCTTCGATGAGATAGATACTGGCGTTAGTGGAAAGATTGCCGAGCAGATGGCGCTGATGATGGCTGAGATGGGACGTGCAGAGCGTCAGGTTATCAGTATCACCCATCTGCCTCAGATAGCAGCTCAGGGCGCTACACATTATAAAGTATATAAGGAGGAGACGGCTCAGGGTACCTCAACCAGTATGCAGTTGCTTAGCGATGAGGAGCGTATCCGTGAGATAGCACAGATGCTTAGCGGTAGCGATGTCTCTGCTGCTGCCATACAAAATGCAAAAGAACTGTTGAAACGATGAAACGACTATATACAATCGTCAGCTTGTTGATGCTGACCTTGATGATAACAGCGCAGCCCTCGTGGGTGAAAAAGGCCTCGAAGTCGGTCTTTACCCTGAAGACGTTTACGGCTGATGGCTCTTTGCTCAGTAGTGCTACGGGTTTTTATGTGGGTAAGAATGGTGAGGCTGTCAGTTGCTTTGCTCCCTTCAAGGACGCTCAGCGAGCCGTTGTGATAGACGCTGCTGGCAAGGAACTTCCTGTGGAGTGTATTCTGGGTGCCAACGAGACCTATGATGTAGTGAAATTCCGTGTGACTACAAAGAAAGCACAGCCTGTGACGCTGGCTACAACACAGCCCGACAACGGCGCAACGGTGTGGCTCCTGCCTTATGGTCAGGCAAAACGCGTTCCAGAAGGTGTACTGAGGAAGTTGGAATCTTTTAACAACAACTATGCTTACTACACAATTGCCCTGCAGATGCCAGAGAACGCGATGGGAGCGCCGCTGTTTAGTCATAACGGTGATGTGTTAGGCTTGATGCAACAGCCAGCAACGCTGACCGATACGTTGAACTATGCCGTTAGTGCCCTGTTTGCTGACAGTTTGAAGGTAACGGGATTAAGTATCAACGATCCAGTGTTGCGTTCAACGGGTATCAAGAAAGCATTGCCAGAGGATATTGGTCAGGCTCAATTGAGCTTGTTCGTTGGTGGGTCGTCGCTCGACTCGCTGGCCTATGCTCAGTTAATCGAAGACTTTATCCAGCAGTTTCCCCATCATCCTGATGGCTATACCTATCGTGCGCAGTTGTTGACGGAAGGTCGGCGTTTCGCCGATGCAGAACGGGATATGATGCAAGCCGTGAAAGTGGCTGAAAAGCCCGATGAGATGCACTATGCTTTCTCGCGTCTGATGATGCAGAAGATTGTCTATATGCCTGAGGATGCTTATGAACCTTGGACGCTTGAACGGTGCTATGACGAGGCGGGCGAGGCTTATCGCATCAATCCGATGCCCACCTATCGTCAGCAGCAGGCGGTGGTACGTTATGCCCAACAGCAATATGACGAGGCATACACTATCTACGAGAGCCTCTTTGCTTCTAGCCTACGCTCGCCAGAACTCTTTTATTCTGCATCTATCTGTAAGGAACAGCTAAAAGATACAACGGCTCAGTTGGCTCTTCTCGACAGTTGTGTGGCTATGTTCTCACGTCCTTATCTGAAAGAGGCCGCTCCTTATCTGATGGGTCGTGCTCAGGTGCTGGTGGCTATGGGTCGTTATCGTGTTGCCGTCAATGATTATAATGAGTACGAAACGATTATGAAGGCTCAGGTCAACTCCAATTTCTATTACCTGAAGTTCCAGGCTGAGGTGCAGGGACGCCTGTTCCAACAGGCCCTCGACGATATAGAGAAGGCTATCACGATGACACCGCAGTCAGATCTCTACTATGCTGAGAAAGCATCGTTGCAAGTGCGACTGGGACTCTACGACGAAGCCATTCCTACGGCAACGACCTGTATAGAACTGGCTCCAGATCATAGCGATGGCTATCTGTTCCTTGGTTTGGCTCAATGTCTGAAAGGAGAGAAGACGGAAGGCGTGAAGAATCTGAAAAAGGCTGGAGAACTTGGTGATCCGCAGGCAGGCGAACTGATAGAGAAATACTCAAAATAGTTTAACAATTAAGGTTGGGAGATATGTCTTGGCAGTATATATTGACGATTTTCATTGGTGCCATCTTGGGTGGTGCCATTGGATTGGAGCGTGAGTATCGTTCTAAGGAAGCAGGTTTCCGTACTCATTTCCTGGTGGGACTTGGTTCTGCGCTGTTTATGGTGCTGTCGATGCACGGCTTCGATGGCTTTGAGGCACAGGCCGGTGTGATTATCCAGCGTGATCCTGCCCGTATGGCTGCTCAGGTAGTCAGCGGTATCGGCTTTATCGGTGCTGGTACCATCATCTTCCAGAAGAATGTAGTGAAGGGACTTACCACAGCCGCAGGCCTTTGGGTTACCTCTGCTATCGGCATGGCTGCTGGCGTGGGGATGTATGATGTCGCTGTAGCAGCAACGGTTATGGTTATCGTTTGTCTGGAGACCATGAACTTCCTTCATCATCGCGTGTTCAAGTCGCACCAACGAGAATATGATGCCGATGAGAAAAATGACTAATAGAGATACAATATATGAGTGAAAATATAGAGAAAAGAAAGAATCCGTTTTTCGAATCTTATAACACGCCTCACGATACGGCGCCCTTTGACCGTATCCGTCTGGAGGACTATGAGGAGGCCTTCATGGAGGGCATTCGTCGAGACAACGAGCAGATAGAGAAAACTATCAATAATCCTGCGAAGCCTACCTTCGACAACACCATTATTAATAAGGATGACGATACGGAGGGCTATTATGACTTGCTGGATCGTGTGTCTACAGTATTCTTTAATCTGCTGAGTGCTGAGACGAATGATGAGATGGATGCGCTGGCACAGAAGATGCAACCCATCCTCACGCAACATGCCAATGATGTACGCTTGAACGAGAAACTCTTTGAACGTATCAAATATGTGCATCGCCATCATCGTAAGCTGACGCCAGAAGAAAAGATGCTGCTCGACAACTGCTACGACGGTTTTGTGCGTAGCGGTGCCTTGCTCGATAAGGAAGGAAAAGACAAACTGCGCCAATTGACGGAAGAAGCCAGCATCCTTTCGCTTCAGTTCTCTCAGAATCTTTTGAAGGAAAACAAGGCTTACACACTTCATATTACTGACGAGAAACAACTCGACGGTCTGCCTCAGACAGCTATCGATGCAGCAGCTGAGGAGGCTCGCCAGCAGGAGAAGGAAGGTTGGGTCTTTACGCTCGACTTCCCCTCATACTCGCCGTTTATGACCTACAGCACCCAGCGTGAACTGCGTAAGGAGATGTATATGGCGAAGAATACGGAGTGTATTCACGACAACGAGAATAATAATCTTGAGATTTGTAAACGCCTCATTAATCTGCGTCGCGAGATTGCTCAGTTGTTGGGCTTCAAGACCTACGCTGACTACGTGCTTAAGAACCGCATGGCAGGCAATGTGAAGAGCGTCTATAAATTGCTCAACAACCTCATTGGTGCCTATAAGCCTACGGCAAAGAAAGAACGCGAGGAACTGAAGGGTATGATAAAATCTCAATCCTCAAACCTCAAAGCTCAAATCTCTTTTGAACCTTGGGATGCCTCTTTCTATTCGCATAAGCTTCAGCTGAAGAAATACAATCTCGATGCAGAGATGCTGCGTCCTTATTTCCAGTTGGATAAAGTGATTGATGGCGTCTTCGGATTGGCAAATAAACTCTATGGCATCACCTTTAAGGAGAATAAGGACATCCCCGTCTATCATCCTGACGTGAAGGCCTACGAGGTCTTTGATAAAGACGGATCCTATCTGGCTGTGTTCTATGCCGATTTCCATCCTCGCAAAGGCAAGCAGGGTGGGGCTTGGATGACCCAGTTCCAAGGACAATACATAGATAAGAAAGGTGAGAATGTGCGTCCGCATGTCTCCGTGGTGATGAACTTCACGAAGCCGACGCCAGAAAAGCCTGCTCTGCTCACATTAGGTGAGGTCGAGACCTTCCTTCATGAGTTTGGTCACTCGCTGCATGGTATGTTTGCCAACACCCGTTTCGAGAGCCTTAGTGGTACCAACGTGTGGTGGGACTTTGTAGAGCTCCCCTCGCAGTTCATGGAGAATTTTGCCATAGAAAAGGATTTCCTTCGCACCTTCGCCTTCCATTATCAGACGGGAGAGCCCTTGCCTGACGAACTGATTCGCCGTATTGTGAAGAGCCGTAACTTCATGGCAGCCACAGCTTGCTTGCGCCAAGTGTCGTTTGGCTTGCTCGATATGGCCTACTACACTAAGAAGGATGCTTTTACCGACGATATCATCCCCTTCGAGAAGAAAGCATGGAAGAAAGCCATTTTGGGTAAACAGTTGCCTGATACCTGCATGACCGTACAGTTCTCGCATATCATGGCGGGTGGCTATGCTGCAGGTTATTATAGTTATAAGTGGGCTGAGGTGCTCGATGCCGATGCCTTCTCTGTATTCAAGAAACATGGTATCTTCGACCAGAAGACGGCACAGCGTTTCCGTGATTGCATCCTGTCGAAAGGTGGTACGGAGAATCCTATGACGCTATATAAGAATTTCAGAGGTGGTGAACCTACTATTGACGCATTATTAAAGAGAAATGGAATCAAACGACAAACAAAGTAAGCTGGATTCGCGCTATCTGCGTATGGCGCGTATTTGGGCAGAGAACTCATATTGTGTGCGCCGTCAGGTAGGTGCGCTGGTGGTCAAGGACAAGATGATTATCAGCGATGGCTATAATGGTACGCCTACGGGTTTCGAGAACGTGTGCGAGGACGAGAACAACGTGTCTAAGCCCTACGTGCTCCATGCTGAGGCTAATGCCATTACCAAACTGGCTCGCTCCAATAACAATAGCGATGGTGCCACGATTTATATCACCGCCTCGCCCTGTATCGAGTGTGCAAAGCTCATCATCCAGGCAGGTATCAAACGTGTGGTTTATGGCGAGAAGTATCGTTTGACTGACGGTATTGAATTATTGAAACGCGCAGGAATAGAAGTAGTGTATTTGGAACTCTGACAATTAAGCATTAAGCATTAAGAATTAAGCATTGAACAGATGAATACAAAGAATAGATTTTCCCCTTTGTGGTTGGCTGTGGCTGTGGTGGTGGGTATCGCCATCGGTACCTTCTATGCCAACCATTTCTCTGGCAACCGACTGAGCATCATCAATTCAGGCAGTAACAAGCTGAATAATCTGCTTTATATCATTGATGACCAGTATGTTGACACCATCGATATGGCAAATCTCGTGGAGCAGGCTATGCCTCAGATTCTGGCAGAGCTGGATCCTCACTCTACCTATATCTCTGCTAAGGATGTGCAAATGGCCAACGACGACCTTCGTGGCTCGTTCTCCGGCGTAGGCATTGAGTTTATCATCCGCAATGACACGCTCCGTGTGCAGAATGTGATCAGCGATGGACCTGCCGAGCGGGCTGGCGTCTTGGCTGGTGATAAGATTGTGACTGTCGATGACTCTGTGTTCACAGGAAAGACGTTGACCAATGAAGAGGCAATGCATCGTTTGAAGGGTCCTAAGGATACAAAGGTGAAACTGGGTATCTTGCGCTATGGTGAAAAAAAACTGCGTCAGATTACCGTGACCCGTGGTGAGATTCCCATGAAGAGTGTTACCGCTGCCTATATGCTTGATGACAAGACGGGTTATGTGAAGATTAAGAACTTCGGTGAGAATACCTATAATGAACTGCTGGTTGCTATGGCTCAACTGGCTTTGGACGGCTTCCAACAGCTCACTATCGACCTGCGTGGTAATACGGGAGGCTACCTGCAGTCGGCCGTTCAGATTGCTAATGAGTTCCTGCCTAAGAACAAACTGATTGTCTATACCGAGGGACGCCGTTCGCCTCGCGAGGAGTATCGCAGCGACGGACGAGGCAGCTACAAGCAGATGCCGCTGGTCGTCCTGATTGACGAGGGCTCTGCTTCTGCCAGCGAGATTCTGGCAGGTGCTATCCAGGACAATGATCGTGGTACGGTTATCGGTCGCCGCTCGTTTGGTAAGGGCTTGGTTCAGAAGCCAGTAGAGTTTGGCGACGGTTCCATGATGCGTCTCACCATTGCCCGTTACTACACGCCTTCAGGACGCTGCATCCAGAAACCTTACATAAACGGAATGGATAAGAATTACGAGGAGGATTTGCTGACGCGCTATCAGCATGGTGAGTTCTTCTCGCAGGATAGCATCAAACACGAAGGCCCTGAGTATCATACGAATAATGGTCGTGTGGTTTATGGTGGTGGTGGCATCACCCCAGATATCTTCGTGCCTGAGGATACTACCGACTACACCTCTTATTATAAAGAGGCTTCGATGTCGGGCTTGATTCTTCAGTTCGGCTATGACTATACCGATGAGAACCGCTCTGCGTTGAAGGAACATACCACAGAGGCATCGCTATTGAAGCACCTCAAGAAACAGAATCTGGTGGAGAGGTTTGCCCAGTATGCCGAGAAGCATGGGCTGAAACGCCGTAATCTGATGATTCAGAAATCACATCATCTCTTGGAGAGCTACATCTACAGCCGCGTGATCTACAATATGCTTAGCGAGCAGGCGTGGTTGCAGTATCTCAATGAAGACGATCCTGCCATCCGTGAGACATTACGTCTTTTCGAAGCAGGCGAGGCTTTCCCTAAATCACCCGATTTGAAAGATGCTGAGAAAAAGAAGACAACGGCAAAGTGCTACGACTATAGGGCTGTTCATCAGTCGTATGTTGTTGCAAGAGCTTAACAGAATCGTATGTCGGTAATCACTTGATTGCCGACATATTCGTTTAAGCGGTTTACGAATTCCTGACGGCGCATACTCAAATCGGCGCGAAGGGCAGGAATACGCAGACGGACGAAGAGTGTCTGATTGAAAATCCTGACGTCGGTGGTGTAGCGTGCAACGGCTTCTCCTGCTATGATAGGCCACGCCTCTATCAGGCGCTTCTGCAGTAGAGGCGTCTCCAAACCCTGTGCTCGTAAGTTGTAGAGTATCAGGTTTTTGACAGATTGTTCCCTTCGTTTAAACATGTATTTCTCCGTTGCTTACCTCGTAGAGTTTATAGTCAAAACTGCCTTTCGACAGAATCTGGTCGATATGGTCACGGTTGGTGTCGGTGATGAAAATCTGACCGAACTGCTCGCTGGCCACCAATTGGATAATCTGCTCTACGCGTTGGGCATCGAGCTTGTCGAAGATATCGTCGAGCAGGAGTAGGGGAGTGGTCTGTGCGTTGGTACGCTTCAGGAACTCGAACTGTGCCAGTTTCAGGGCGATGACAAACGTTTTCTGTTGTCCCTGACTGCCCTCACGGCGCATGGGATGTCCGTCGAGCATGATTTCCAGGTCATCACGATGGATGCCGTGCAGCGAATAGCCCACGGCACGATCCTTGAAGCGGTCGCGCTGAATGACCTCCAGCAACGGGCCTCGCTGACAATGCGAAGTGTATCTCAGCGACACCTGTTCATGGCCCCCCGAGATGGTCTCATAGAACTGCTGAAACAAAGGGATGAGTTGCTCTACGAAGGCTTGTCGCTTCTGATATATCACCTCTCCTTCGCGTGCCATCTGCTCTTCCCATAGCGACAGGATTTCTGGGTCGGGCTCGCGGTCTTCTATCTTCAGCATGGCGTTGCGTTGCTGAAGGGCTTTGTTGTAGCGGTTCAGCGATTCGATGTACGAACGGTCCAGCTGTGAGATGACCACATCCATCAGTCGGCGGCGCTCCTCACTGCTACCCTCAATAAGCTGAATATCAGTGGGCGACACCATCACGATAGGTATCAGTCCGATGTGTTCTGACAGGCGCTGGTAGGCCTTCTTGTCGCGACGAACCACCTTCTTCGCGCCTCGCTTCATGCCACAGTGGATGGTGAGAGGTGAGTGGTGAGAGGTGAGAAGTGAGAGGTTAGTATTGTAATTCCCCTCTAACATAAAGAAGTCCTGGTCATGACGAATCACTAGCGAATCTTGCGTGGTTTGTGCCGAGTGGCAGAACGACAGGAAATAGACGGCATCGAGCACGTTCGTCTTGCCTGCTCCGTTGTGACCAATGAAGCAGTTAATCTTTGGCGACAACTCTAGCGTTGCCTCCTGAATATTCTTGTAGTTAATGATGGAAAGTCGCTCTAATATCATCTCAGGGCTTCTGATTTTGCTGCAAAATTACTGCTTTTAAGGCTTAAAAACAAAAAAAGTCAGTAATAAATTTCACTATGTGCAATATTTTCTGTAATTTTGCGCCCGCAATTTATAGCGAATATAAAAAAACAACAAAAATAATGGCAGACATTAAGAACAACAACGCTGCTCCCGCATTTGGTGAGCAGGACAAGCACGAGGCATTGTTCCTCAAGTACAAGAATGTGATTATCGGTGTGCTCGTAGCACTCCTCGTATGTGTATGTGGTGGCTTCTTCTACAAGAGCTACACCGACAAGCAGTTTGCTTCTGCAAGCACCGATATGTCAAAGGCCCAGGAGTATTTCAGCATGGCTGTGATGGACGACGATGCTGCTCTCTTCGCAAAGGCACTCAACGGCGACAGCATCGAGGCTGGTTTCCTGGCATTTGTTGACAAGGGTGGTAAGGTAGGCAATCTGGCTAACCTCTATACCGGTCTTTGCTACGCTCATCTGGGTGACATGCAGCAGGCTGCTAAGTATCTGGATCAGTTTGATGCAAAGAGCGACGAGATGATTTCTCCCGCTGCTATCGGTGCTCTGGCTGACGTCAAGGCAAACCTGAATCAGCTCGACGAGGCTGCTGACCTCTTCGTGAAGGCTGCCGAGAAGGCCGACAACAACACCCTCTCTTCTCAGTTCCTGGTAAAGGCTGGTGAGATTTACGAGAGCCAAGGTAAGAAGGAAGAGGCTCTGAAGGTTTACGAGCAGGTAAAGGCCAAGTATCCTAACTCTCCCGTCAACCGTACTATCGACGCTTACATCGAGCGCGTAAAGTAATTTGTAACCCGTAATTCGTAATTATGGCAACAGCGTTGCATAATCTGAGCGACTACGACTTCAATGCCGTGCCCGATGCATCGAATATGATTTTCGGCATCGTGGTGGCTGAGTGGAATCCAGAGATTACTGGTGCTCTGCTCGAAGGTTGCGTGGCTACGCTCGAAAAGCATGGTGCACTGCCTGAGAATATCCATGTGAAGACGGTGCCCGGCTCGTTCGAACTCATCTATGGTGCCCATCAGATGACCCTCAACGATGGTTACGATGCCATCATTGTGCTAGGTAGCGTGATTCGTGGCGAGACGCCTCATTTCGATTACATCTGCGAGGGCGTCACCGCAGGCATCGCCCGTCTGAATGCCACCAGCAATATCCCCGTTGTCTATGGTCTCCTCACAACCAACGACCTCCAGCAGGCTTTGGATCGTGCGGGCGGCAAGCATGGCAACAAAGGTGATGAGTGTGCCGTTGTGGCTATCAAGATGGCAAAATTCTAAAGATATGAAGCACGTTGTTTTTGCTGCAATTCTCATGATAT
Source organism: uncultured Prevotella sp. (assembly GCA_964539705.1). Lineage (GTDB taxonomy): Bacteria > Bacteroidota > Bacteroidia > Bacteroidales > Bacteroidaceae > Prevotella. The sequence goes on from CAZIKA010000061.1 coordinate 13,364, forward strand.
GCCCTGTAGCAGTAGTCAATGCTACAGAGTTGTGGTCGGAACCTGCCGATAGCGTTAAGCAAACCGATGCTCCTAAGTCGGAAAAAGGGAAGGTGGTTCTCAAAGGCTATTTCGATTTAGGTTTCAGTACGATGGTCGATGCTCCCAAAGAGTGCGACTTCCGCCTTTGGCCTTCGTTTGAGATTGCTATAGGTCTTAAGACCAGCTGGCAGCCTTTTGGTAACAAGAATGTATGGGGCGTGGGTTTTGGCGTTGACTGGCGTGGCTATCGCATGGACAACGGCACCTATTGGGTGAAGGATCCTCAGGGCAACCCTCAGCTTTTCCCTTATGCTCCTGGTCAGACCGATTGCAAGACGCGTCTCTCTCAGTTCAGCCTGCAGGTGCCCGTCACTTATACCCACTATTTTGATAAGGATCAGGGTTGGGGCTTAACGCTTGGTGGTGTAGTCAATTTCAATACCGGTGCCCATGCTACCCGCGAGTATGAGTCTTTGGGCGAGGAATACGAGGTAGTGACAGGCTCACTCCATCATCGTCCCGTCACCGTTGATGCCCTCGTGATGATCAATACACCAGCCGATTTTGCTATCTATTGCAAATACTGCCCTATGGAGTTCTTCAAGGACGGCTACGGCTACAAGATGCATCAGCTGAGTTTCGGTATCCATTTCTAGGATTATCTAACAAGCAAAATCACTATATTCATTGCCTTCACCATCTTTGCAAACACTTGTGTTTCTGCAAATTATGGTGAAGGCAATCATACAAGACAATTGCCTAATTCTGAAAAACAGGATTCTCTGCAATTACTTGTTTTGCAGGGATACGGCGTATCACCTGGTCAGCTCCGCAAACAACGACATCTTGGTCTCTTAAAGCTTTTTCTTGAAGCATTCTCTTTTCTGCTAGCTCTAAACCACGACGCAGTTTTTCGTTAAATTCCTGTATTTCCTTATTTGACATAATTCTGCATCTTTAAGAACAATAATTCATCATCTACTATAGTATCAGCAGCTCCGTCACCAGAGGCTATCTGCTTACGAGGATTCTCGCTGTTATCATATATAACCCAAGAATCAACTTCCTTCATGAACAGATTAAACAAGTTGCATATGCCAGCAACGTATCTTCTGTTAATTACGTCTTGAGGAATATTATGACCACCATTAGCAACTCGTTCCGAAACACGTAGTTGAGCCAACTCTGGAGAGTTCAGCCAAAAGAACAACACTTTTACCACATACCCTTTCGTCTGTGCTCTGCGAACAAGATTTATGTATGACTTTGTGGCGAGAGTCGTTTCAATAGAGAACGTTTCATTTTTTTTCAACAGTTCATCTATACGTTTTAGCATCAATCGTCCTGCCTCTATTGCAACACTATCTGGATTAAATGGAGAAAGACCTCTTGC
>CAZIKA010000062.1:0-14709 GCA_964539705.1 uncultured Prevotella sp.
CTTATACTGACCCACAAACAGGCAAATCTTCATGTCCCTATTCACGAATCATTATCCGCAAAAAACAATAACCATGATAGCTACTCTTTACCAAAACTGGACTATTGGCGATATTTGCAAAGGATTCCAGTACAACGAATACGAAGGAAAAGGCTTGTACGGTCTTTCTGGTAAATTGACTATTCAGCCGGAGTTCCAACGCCATTACCTCTATGCAGAGAATGGCGGTAAGAAGGAGGTGGATGTTATTCAGTCTGTCCGTAACGGCTACCCTTTGGGACTCATCTACTTCTCGAAGGTTGGCGAAGACCGCTATGAGGTGCTGGATGGTCAGCAGCGCATCACATCGCTTGGGCGTTTTATTACGGAGAAGTTTGCGTGGATAGATGCCGATGGTAGGCCGTGGTACTTCACGGCTTTGAATAAGGAAGAACAAGAGAAGTTCCTCAATACTAAACTACTCATCTATGTCTGCGAAGGTACTGAGAAGGAAATCAAGGATTGGTTTCGCACCATCAACATCGTGGGTATTCCGCTCAATACGCAGGAAACGCTCAACGCTGTGTATTCCGGGCCTTTCGTCAGCAAGGCCAAGGAAGAGTTCAGCAACTCAAACAATACCAACATCAACAAGTGGAGCTGCTTTATTCCTGGCACAGCGAAACGGCAGGACTACCTTGCAGCTGCACTCAACTGGGTAAGCCGCGGAAATGTGGAAGACTACATGGCTGCCCATCGATACGATTCAGACATCAACGAGCTGAAAGCCTATTTTACCAGCGTCATTGACTGGATAACATCGGTGTTTGACATCATGCCTGAAAAAGAGATGTGCGGACTGAAATGGGGCGAACTCTACGAACGCTTCCACCATACGGCCTATGACCCTGCAGCAGTAGCTGAAAAGGTTCGCGAACTGTATGAGAGCTTCTACGTAAAGGAGAAAAAAGGCATCTACGAGTATATCCTTGATGGCTGCCAGAATACCAAACTGCTGAATGTCCGAGTATTTGACGAGCCGACGAAAAAGGCTGTCTATGCTAAACAGACGGCTGTGGCAAAAGAGAAAGGTGAATCCAATTGTCCCCTTTGTGCCATTGGCCACGATGCCAATCATAGTAAGATTTGGGACCTAAAGGATATGGATGCCGACCACGTGACAGCCTGGAGCAAGGGCGGTGCTACGGACATTGAAAACTGCCAGATGCTATGTAAGACACATAACAGAGCGAAAGGGAATAGATAACTAAACAACTATAATATTAGAATTATGAAAAAGGTATTATTTCTATTACTGATGTGCGTGATGGCCGTAGGAGCCAAAGCACAAGTGCTAACCGTTGAAGAGGCAGCTGCTATGGTTACAGAGAAAGGAGTGCTAGAACAGAAGCGTGTTGTTGTGGTAGATAGTGTGAAAAAGAACACACTCTATCGACGTGCGATGGAAGCCCTGAGCGACTGGACGGGATCAGAAGGGCGTTCGAAAGCTGGCATTGACTACAGCGACAAAGATGAAGGTGCTGTGAACTACAAAGGCGTATTCTATCAAGGCTCAAAAAAAGTTATTACAAACAGCATCGACTACTATACAGACTTCACGATGAAGATTCGCTGTAAGGACGGACGTGCACAAATTACTGTCATCGTTCCATTAGGTTATGCCATCATGACTGATGGAAGCAAACGGTCGTGGACTATGCGTGAGGCCATAGCAAAGACCAAAGGAAAGAAGGAAACAAAGATTGAGGGGGTATATAATGTTCGTGAAGTTTTGCCATTACTACTCGACGCAATGGAGTCGGCACTAAAGAAAACAGATGATGACGACTTCTAAATAATAAACAATTACCTAAGGCTCGCAGAAATGTGAGCCATTTTTGTGCCATCGGTAAAACAGTCCTATATCATTCATTTATAGATGCCACTAGGGACAGGTGAATGATATCTAATCTTGATTCGTATCGAAGACAGAATCTAAGGCCTATTCACCAACAGTCGACCTATCTCGTTTAAGGCAACGAAATGATAGCGTTGTGATGCCACAGGGATGGGGGTATATGTAAAGTGCTTTGTCTCAGCCTTTCTTCTCAAGGCCTCTTCCGTAGCTGTTCTTATAGCAGGATTGAGAAAAGCACTCTCAGCAGGTTCCATTAATAACAACTTGCCCTTTGAACAGGCATCAAAATAGACACCACCTGGCTTGTAATAACGCTCTTGCGGAGAGCCCTCTTCAGGAAAGCCATCGTTCAGCAGCACCACCAATGGGAAGCCTTGCTCACGTACGGTACGAGCTATCACGCTTTCACCTTTGCTGATAGCTGCTGTATAAGTAACCACACCATTGCGAGCCTCAGCTAGCACCGCTTGTAATCGATCGTCTATTTGCTCTTCTGTGGCATCACGACTCATCTCCACTAGTTGTCTGTCTGGCCATTCAAGTAAGAAATGATTTCCCATAGAGGTGAACTGCAAGGCACACGCTTCTGTCGTGCGATGCATGCGAAAAAGGTCGGGGTGCTCGCGCTTCATAAGCAGACGTCGGGGATTGTCACGCAAATAGTTTAGCCATCGCTGGAGCTGCCCTTGGCGCAGAAGTAGTTTGTCGTTATAACCAGTAGCAAAAAGCAGGCCGTGATAACGGTCGCCCTGTCCTGTTTGTCGCTGTCCCGTTTGTTGCTGTAATACAGCAACAGACTGAACATTGGACTGAACATTGGGGAAGAGCTCCCGATATGCCTTATTGCAGCCCTGCTTAAAGCCGAGGAGGACTTTCCCCAAAGGCTTTTCTAACTGTGCTTTTACGAAGAGGATGCCATGCAGATGATCGGGCATCATCTGTAGAGCTAGCACATCTATCTGCGGATGCCGTAATGCTATCTCATGCCAACAGACCTCCACATGTTTCCCTAATTCCGTCAGTTCTATGTGCGGAGCATCTGGGCTGCCTTCCTTAGCGTCGCAGTTTCCAATCACCCTTCCAAAGAGTTGCTGGCGTCCTTCGGTCACCATCGTTACCATATACATCTGGCGCTCGGTATAGTCATGACCTACGCAACGGCGCAGCATGGAAGGCTTCTTCTCACCTGCAAAGGTTTTTTGACTCTCATATACTTCGCGTTTCATATATTACAGGGTGGATATTCGTTTGCATTTGAAATCATCTGTAAATAGCAAAGCCCTGACTTGAGAGAGTCGGGGCTTTGAATGATAAAGAGAATGTGCCTATTGGGGCACATCTCATAAGAAAATTCCTCTTCTTACTGATTCTCTGCAGGAGCAGCTTCAGGAGCTACAACAGGAGCATCCTGCTGGGCAGGAGTAGCCTCAATACCATTAGCATTGCTGGGGCTTGTTACAGGATTTGCCTCTACCTGATCAATAAGGTTGACGTCACCTGCGCCCTTGGGGGCAACGTATGCACATGCAACGCTGATAACTACCATGAATGCTGCGAGTCCCCAAGTTGCTTTTTCAATGAAATCAGTGGTCTTGCGTACACCACCAATCTGGTTGTAAGAGGCGAAGTTTGAAGCCAAACCACCACCCTTAGATTCCTGAATCAGTACGATGCCAACCATGAGAATGGCGGCAATAACGATGAGGATAATTAAAAGAAAATAAATTCCCATTTTTTAAACTATTTTTTTATTGTTATTTATTATTAATTTCTGCAAGAAGCGAATTTGGTCTGCAAAGTAAACATTTTTTTTCGGATTATCCAAACTTAATTGCTGAATAATTTCTAAAGCCTTGGAATAATTGCCCTGTTTGATGTAAATTCGGGCAAAAGTCTCGGTAAAATAGCCTTGTTCAACCTCTTTTTGCGTATCAGAGGCAGTATCATCGAGTTCTGGCTTGAGGGTAGGTGATTCGTTTAGTACTATCTTACCTTTGTCATTATTGATGAATGAGTCGATAAGGTTTTGACCAATAAGTTGAGGTGCCTCGGAAGCCTGTTCTCTTTCTTCATCACTTTCACTCTCAAGGAGATATGCAACATAGTCTACGGCAGCATCTGCAGGTGTAGGCTTGCGCTTTCCTTTCTTCTTGGTGGACTCGTCCTCTTCCTTGGGCAGAGAATCCAGGAAGTCGTCGATAAGTGAGATGGTGCGACTGTTGCGTTCTTCTGTTGTAATAGTTGCATCGTCGTGATGTTCCTTCTGAACAGTCTTTAACCTATAATGGGCTGCCTCAATCATCTGGAAGAGTACCTTGCGGTCAGTGATGTAGATGGCAGCGCGACGTAACTCCTGATCGAAAGATGAATCATGGAGCAGGTATAGGTTTTGCAACATAAGAAGTCGTGCAGTCTGGAAATATGGATATATTGCCAGCATAGATCGCAATTCATAGAGCGTATCGCGATCCATCTGCTCTGGGTGTTCAATGAGTTCTACTATATCCATATTTTTAACTTATCACTTCTCGCTTATCACTTCTTTTACCAGTTTGCTACGGTGGCATTGAAAATCTGGTCTGTTATGTCTTTCACCATCTGTGTAACCAGCTCCTCTTGTACGGAGTTGAGTGACTGTGTGGTGTCATAGGTCGTTGATGCCGTAAACTGGCGCTCGAAGTCCTCGTCGTGTTTGGCGTTGTTTGTGAAACGCACATTGACAGTCATCGTAAGCTCGGTCTGGGCAGAATAACCTTCGGCAGAAACAGATTTGTTGCGCTGCTCATAGCGGGTAATCTCACCTTCTACTTTCAAATCACCGTTTTTCTTTACCTGTATCAACTTAGTATGGTTGGCATACTGGTCTTTCAACTGATTATTGAAGATGGCAGCCATAGGTCCCCAGACGTAGGTAGAACGAATGGGGAAGTCGGCAATCTGAATGGTCTTCGTCTTTGTATAGTCAATGCTGGCACCATTGAAGGTGTAGCACGATGACATGAGGCATGTGGCGAAAAAGAAGACAAGCATCAGCCCATATTGCTTCAGTCGGCGATAGAGCGTACGGTCGCTGATGCCCAGTTCCTGTGCGGCTTTCTTTCGATTGCCGTTATTGCGCTCCAAGGCTTTTTCCAACATCTGACGGCTCAGGTCGCTGAGGTTCAGGTTCTCCTGTTCAGGCGTGGGCTCAATATATTCCTCGGCCTCGGCTTCTTCCAGCATAGGCTGCTGGATAGAAGAGATGGGGTGAATAGGCTGAATGGGCTGGATGGACGAGGCGGGAGTGGTCTTCACGTCTTCCATCTGCTTCTTCAACTGACTCATCTCACGACGCATATCGTTGACATTGCCACGCAACTCGAAGAGAATCTTATAAAGAATCTCGCGCTCATTCTCGAAAGAGTGGTCGCTATTGTTTTTAATGACTGCCAACTGTGTGGTCTCCTGATCCTGAGGAATGAATTTCGAGAGGATCTGTGGTGTAATGATGCGCTCCTGACTGAGCACGGAGATCTGCTCCGTGATATTCTTCAGCTGGCGCACGTTGCCCGGCCATTTATAGCGCATCAGCATCTGCTTTGCCTCATCAGTCAGCGTCACACGTTCCATGTGGTATTTCTCTGCCATCTGCATAGCAAAGAGACGGAACAGCAGAACGATATCCTCGCCACGTTCGCGCAGGGCCGGCATCTGAATGGGAATGCTATTCAGACGGTAATAGAGGTCTTCGCGGAAGCGGCCTTCGCTGATAGCCTGACGGATATTTACGTTTGTGGCAGCCACGATGCGTACGTCGGTCTTCTTAACCTCGGTACCACCCACGGGGATATACTCGCCTGTCTCCAATACACGGAGCAGTCTAGCTTGTGTTGCCAGTGGCAGTTCGCCTACCTCGTCAAGAAACAGCGTACCTTTGTTGGCCACGCCGAAATAACCTGGCGAGTCGTTGATAGCGCCTGTATAAGAACCCTTCACATGACCGAAGAGCTCAGAATCAATAGTGCCCTCAGGAATAGAACCGCAGTTGATAGCGAAATATTTCTCGCGTTTGCGTGGCGAGTTATCATGGATAACACGCGGTATAATCTCCTTACCAACACCGCTTTCACCAATGATGAGTACGCTCAAGTCGGTGGGTGCCACCTGCAAGGCGACATCCAGGATATGGTTCAGAGCCTCGCAGTTGCCTACGATGTTATACCTCTGTTTTATACGTTGTAACTCGGCGTTGTTCATAATTGGCTGACAAAATTACACAATTTTTTTGTAACGGCTGCAAAATTGGCAGGAAAAATCTTATTTGTGAGATTCTTTGTTGGCTTCCTTATTGGCTTCCTTGTTGTGAGAACCACCGTCAGAAGGCGCACGGAAACGCACTTTCTCGCTCTCGTCACGACGTTCATGATAGAGCTTTGGCAGTGGATTCTCGAGTGGCTCGTCGTAGTTCTGACGATTGCGCCAAACGTCGATGGCTACATAGATAGCGTTGCGCAGCGACTGTTCGTCGGTAATGTTCTTGCCGGCAGCGGCAAAGTTGACACCGTGGGCCGGAGCTGTGCGGACAAGATCCAAACCTGCGGTAAAACGTACACCATTCTCGTAAGCCACAGCCTTGAAAGGTGTCTGACCCTGATCGTGATACATAGCCAGCACACCGTCGAAACGATAGTAGGCACAGCGACCGAAGAAATCATCGGCAGCATAAGGACCGAAGACCTGTATGCCTTTCTCGGTCAGTTCTGCGATGGCGGGATTAATAATGGTCTGTTCCTCATCACCCAGAATGCCATCCTCACCACAACGTGGATTCAGTGCCAAGACAGCGATGCGGGGACTGCTGACGCGCAGATCGCGACGCAAAGACTGATAGAAGATAGTGGCTTTCTCCACGATTTTCTGCTTGGTGATAGCCTCTGCAATATCCTTGATAGCCACATTGTTGGTTACCAGAGCCACGCGTAGGTCATCGTTGGTCAGGATGGTCAATCCTTTCTTTCCGTCGCCAAGCGCGTTTTCAATATAGCTGGTGTGTCCGTTGAAACTCTTGATGCTGTTCTTGCTGACAGGAGCAGTTACTAAAACATCAAAAAGGCCTGCTTTATAGTCGTTGAGGGCTTTGTCGATAGCTGTCTTTGCAGCATCGGCTGATTCTGGCGTCGCCATGCCGAGGTCAATCTTCGTCTCTTCGTCAATGACGGCGAGCAGATTCAGTTTTCCATCACGTGCATCCTTCGCGTCCTTGATAACGGTGAAAGGCGTCTCGATGCCCAGCACATTACTGTGATAGGCGGCCACCTTTGGCGAGCCATAGACGATAGGTGTGCAGAGCTCCAGCATGGTGGGGTCTGAAAAAGTCTTAAGTATAACCTCATAGCCCACACCGTTGGTGTCGCCGTGTGTGATGGCTACGCGTATTTTTCTTTCTTGTTCCATAGGGTTCGTTATTTTGTTATTTCGATATTTCTTGTTTCTTTGCCGTCGATAGTAGACCGCAAGCTGCGAAGATGTCCTGCCCTCTGCTGGCACGAATGGTAGTAAACACACCATTGGCAGTCAAGTAGTCGCGCAACTGCTCCATGCGACTGAGGTCGGCACCTGGCAGGTCCACATCGGGTATCTGATGGAAACGAATCAGGTTGACGCGACATTCCAGTCCTCGTACCAGTCGTACAATCTCCCGTCCGTGCTCCAAGGTGTCGTTGAGTCCGTTGAAACAGATGTATTCAAACGAACAGCGGCGCTGATGGGTGAAGTCATATTGCTTCAGCAGTTCCACCACATCACTAATGCTCATCGCTTTTTCGGCAGGCATCAGCGACAGGCGCTGGTCGTGCAGGGGCGAGTGCATCGAGATAGCTACGTGACACTGACTCTCATCGAGAAAGCGCTTCAGCTTGTTTTTCACACCCACGCTACTTACCGTAATACGCTTGGGACTCCAGGCATAACCATCGGCAGCAGTGAGTATCTCCGTGGCTTTCAGTACGTTGTCCAGATTGTCCATGGGTTCGCCCTGTCCCATGAACACCACGTTTGTCAGCTGGTCGCGCTCGGGTAGGGCATAGATCTGATTCAGGATGTCGGCTGACGTAAGGTTGCCCTCAAAGCCCTGCTTGCCAGTCTGACAGAACAGGCAGTTCATCTTGCAGCCCACCTGACTGGATACGCAAAGTGTGGCGCGGTCACCATCGGGAATGAATACGGTTTCTACGAAGAGACGGGAGTTCCCGGAAATTCCGGAGTTTCCGGTAGTACATACTGGAAACAGGTACTTGATGGTGCCATCTACGCTTTTCTGGCAGTCGATAGGAGCCATTGCACCTACACAATACTCTGCAGCCAGACGCTCACGGTTCTGCTTCGAAATATTGGTCATCTCGTCAATGCTCATCACGCCTTTCTCGTAGAGCCACTTCGCTATCTGTCCACCAGTAAAAGCAGGCATACCTAACTGCTGTGCCACCAGCTTCAATTCCGCAGTGGTCAGACCCAGCAGTCGTTTCTTGCTCATCTCGTTATCGTTTGCCGATTTTTCCATGTAAGGTGCAAAATTACGAAAAAATGTTGAAATAGCAAAGTGTTTAATCTTTTTTATTATTGTATGGGTACGATTATCAAAATAATGAGCACATCTTTTTGTGGGGTGCTGAGTTTTTATTATCTTTGCACGAAAATTAAAGAGAATACAATGAAAGAACATGTAGATATATTCTTGCCGCATGCCGATGAGGCGCAGGCAGAAAAACTTCGTATGGATTTGTTGTCCAGCACGCTGGTTCAGAACGTGTGGTTCGTTGACGGGATGCGTTCCAGTGAGTTGCTCATTGACATTGCCTTAAAATCGTCGTCTCCTTATGTCGTCTTGGTGGTGAAGGATGCTTCGCTCGAATTAGGGCAAGGTGCCTTGGAGCGTATGGCGCAGGTAGCTGCCGATAGTGGGGCAATGATGATTTACGCTGATCATTATGAGAAGAAGGTAGTTGATGGTGAGTGGAAAACGGAGAAACATCCGGCTATTGACTATCAGTTAGGCTCTGTTCGTGATGACTTCGATTTCGGCTCACTCTGGTTAGTGCGTGGTGATATGCTGCGCCAATGGGCTCATGATGTGTCAGCAAAGTATCAGTATGGCGGCCTCTACGATTTGCGCCTTTATCTGAGCAGACAAGGACAGATTCTGCATCTGAACGAGTTGCTATATACGGAGGTGGAGCGCGATACCCGTGCTTCGGGTGAAAAGCAGTTTGACTATGTAAACCCTGCTAATCGTGAGGTGCAGATAGAGATGGAACAGGTGGCAACGCGTCATCTGGATGCCATCGGCGCATTGGTGGATACTACCAGTTTGCTGGAGGTGGACTTTGACGAACAGCCTTTTGAACTGGAGGCTTCTGTCGTTATACCAGTCTTTAATCGTGCGAAGACCATTGCCGATGCAGTGAAGAGTGCGTTGGCACAGGAAACGAAGTTCAAATATAACGTTATCGTGGTGGATAATCACTCAACGGACGGAACCCATGAAATTCTTTCTCAACTCAAGGCTCAAAACTCTAACCTTGTTGTTCTAACACCAGAACGATACGATCTGGGTATCGGCGGCTGTTGGAATATGGCAATCAATGATGCACATTGCGGACGCTTCGCCGTTCAGTTGGATAGCGATGACTTGTATTCATCGCCTAAGACATTGCAAACCATTGTCGATGCGTTCTATAAGCAGAAAGCTGCCATGATAGTTGGCTCATACCGGATGTGTGATTTCGAACTGAATACTCTGCCGCCAGGACTCATTGCTCATAAGGAGTGGACAGAAGAGAACGGACCTAATAACGCCCTGCGTATCAATGGATTAGGCGCTCCTCGTGCTTTCTTTACTCCACTGTTGCGTCAGGTGCAGTTGCCCAACACCAGTTATGGTGAGGATTATGCCATGGGACTTTGGTTCTCGCGTAATTATCGCATCGGACGAATCTATGATGAGCTCTATCTCTGTCGCCGTTGGGGAGGTAATAGTGATGCTGCCCTCTCTGTAGATAAAGTGAATGCCAATAACCTGTATAAGGATCGCTTGCGTACGTTGGAAATCAAGGCACGTCAGGCAAAGAATTCAAATCTCTCACCTCTTACCTCTCATTTCTCACCCCTTGATCGTTTCTTTGATCGTCAATTGACGCTATGGCCAGAGACACGTGAGCGTTATCGTGAGTTGAGTCATGTGGAGACGCGCGAACTGAATGTGGGCACTTCTACCTTTGAGGTGCAGTTTAACCCTGCCCGTATCCGTTCTACTGGTGCTACTATCACGAAAGAGGCTGTGGCTGCACGTCCTTGTTTCCTGTGTAGGAAGAATCGTCCAGAAGAGCAATTGATGAAGATCCAGGATGTGGATTATGAGTTATTGGTTAATCCGTATCCTATCCTTCCCATGCATTTCACCATTCCAGCCCGTCGTCATCATCCCCAGCAGATTCGCGGTATGTACGGCGAGATGATACAGTTGCTGGTTCATTATCCAGAGCTGATGGTGTTCTATAATGGTCCGTTGTGTGGCGCTTCGGCTCCCGATCATGCCCACTTGCAGGCAGGTACGTCGGGCATTCTTCCGCTTCAGAAGGAGTGGCAGCGTCTTTCTCGTAACCTCACAGAGGTGGCGCGTCGTGGTGATGATGCTACACTGAGCGTTGTCGAGGATTATCCTTGTCCAGCTTTGGTTATCAGGGCTCGTAACCGTCGTAGTAGTGAGCGTATGTTTGCTTCGCTCTATCATGCTCTGCCAAAGATGGCTGATCAGTCGGAACCTATGATGAATATCGTGGCATGGCGTGGGGATGATGAGTTTATCTCTGTGGTGTTCCCTAGAAAGAAGCACCGTCCTGATTGTTATTTCAAGACAGGCGACGAGCAGTTGTTGGTAAGTCCGGGCGCCTTGGATATGTCGGGTTATCTGATTACGCCTCGTCGTGAGGATTTTGAACGTATCACCCCAGAAGCAGCAGAGGCAATATTGAAAGAGTGCGCCTTGTCTCCTGATGAGTTTGAAACGCTGAAAGACCGTCTTGCAAAAACGGTGGTTAACGTGAAACGCGTTTCATCAATGGGTGAAGAACCGCAAGTCACTGTGGGTATTGTGAGTGCACAGAAAATCGTGTTCTGCCTGAATGGTAATTATACTGCAAAGGGCGAGACGATAACAGGAGAACAAATGGTGGAACTTGCTGAGGGCGGCTTGCTTTGGCGTGGACAGAACTATCGTGAGTTGCGCTTCTCGCCTCAAGGCGATGATGTGTCGTTCACCCTTCGTGATGTGACGATTGGTGTGGGCTTCCACTGGGAGCGTCAGGAGGAACAGACCTTCCGCGGAACACTCCGACTGGTGGTTGAGGCCGATAAGGTGTTGGCTATCAATGAACTACCCGTGGAGCAGTATCTGGAGAGTGTTATCTCCAGTGAGATGAGTGCCACTTCTTCGCCCGAACTGCTGAAGGCACATGCCGTTATCTCTCGTTCATGGCTGCTCTGTCAGATGGAGAAACGTAAGCGTGAGGGCAATGAAAAAGGAAACAGTTTCTTCTCGTTTGTGAAGAAAGACGATGAGCTGCTGCGCTGGTACGACCGTGAGGATCATACGCTGTTTGATGTCTGTGCTGATGATCATTGTCAGCGCTATCAGGGCATCACGCGTGCTTCTTCACCTGCTGTGGCTGAGGCTATCAAGGCTACGCGTGGTCAGGTCCTTGTTTATGATAATGAACTCTGTGATGCCCGCTTCTCAAAATGCTGTGGCGGACAGACGGAGGAGTTCCAGTATTGCTGGGAGAATATCAAGAAGCCTTATCTGGTATCGGTTAGCGACCCGTTCTGCCATACGAGTGATAAACGTATCCTCTCACAGGTGCTTAACGACTACGATCAAGAGACCCCCGATTTCTATGAATGGCGAGTGGAGTATACGCAGGAAGAACTTACGGAACTGGTGAATCGCAAGACGAAACTCGACCTAGGCGATATCGTAGATCTTGTGCCATTGGATCGTGGTATGAGTGGACGCATCTGGCGCCTGCAAATCGTAGGAACCAAACGTTCGTTTATCATCGGTAAGGAACTGGAGATTCGTCGTGCGCTCAGCGAGACACATCTTTACAGCAGTGCCTTCAAGGTGAAGAAAGTGGATAATCGCTTCATCATCAAAGGCCGCGGATGGGGTCACGGTGTAGGCCTCTGTCAGATTGGTGCTGCCGTGATGGGCGAGAAAGGTTACGATTACGATGATATCCTTCTTTATTATTATAGAGGTGCAGAAATAAAACAGGAATATTAAAATGGAAAAGAAACGCAATCCTTGGGCGTGGATCCCCACGCTTTATATGGCAGAGGCGCTGCCGTATGTGGCTGTGATGACTATCTCCACAATTATGTATAAGCGACTGGGTATCTCAAATACGGATATCGCGCTCTATACTGGTTGGCTTTACCTACCTTGGGTTATCAAACCTTTCTGGAGTCCTTTCGTTGATCTGATGAAAACCAAGCGCTGGTGGACGGTGGCTATGCAGTTTATCATTGCTATTGGTTTTGCCTGTATTGCGTTTTCACTCCCCACGTCGTTTTTCTTCCAACTGTCGTTAGCTGCTTTTTGGCTCGTAGCCTTTACGTCAGCTACTCACGACATTGCTGCCGATGGCTTCTATATGCATGCTCTTGATGATCATGAGCAGTCGCTTTATGTGGGTATTCGCAGCACCTTCTACCGTATCGCTACTGTAGCAGGACAGGGCCTGTTGGTGATTCTGGCGGGCTTGATAGAGATGAACAGCGGATTGGAACCTGCTTTGTTGCAGGTTAATGCAACACCTACAACTCTTCAGGTCGTAGACGGAAGTAGTTCTGTGGATGCCCAACATTTCAATTTTGTTCCAGTAGAACAAGCTGACACCACAGTCTCTATGCTTGATTATATGAAGCAGCAGAACATAGGTTATGGCTTTGTGAAAGCGGAAGAAGAGACGCAAGTCGTGGTGGATACAACTACAAGTGCCTTCACAAAATGGGTACGTGAGACTTTTGGTGAGGAGCAACGTGAAGCCTCTGTATTGCAGAAACGTCAGATGCTGGTGGGAGTAAGTCTTTCCCAGCCTCCTGTCGGTGAGGAGCCTGTCATCTTGAATATGGCTTTCAAGAATGGCGACCAAAGTATTAGTTTGAATAAGGAGGCAACTCGTTTTGAGTTTACCCGTGATAATTGGGACAAACAGGCGCTGATGCTTGTGTCTGTAGATCCAAAACTGAAGGAGGAAACGACTGCTACCTTCGAGGGACTTTCCGGAAACATTCCCTTTGCTTGGTTGATTGTGTTTATCAGTCTGTCGGTATTCTTTTTCTTAGCTTCTGTCTATCACTATTTCGTGTTGCCAAAGCCTGCTACTGATAAACCTTCAAAAGATGTCAAGACATCAGTCATTTTGCGTGAGTTCATAGAGACTTTCCGCACGTTCTTTACTAAAGAAAACGCGTTGGTGGCAATTCTCTTCATGTTGCTTTATCGTTTGCCAGAGGCGCAGTTGGTGAAACTCATCAATCCGTTTATGCTCGACCCTGTTGATAAGGGTGGATTAGGATTGACTACAGGTGAGGTAGGCTTTGTATATGGTACAGTGGGTATTGTTGGCTTGACTATTGGTGGTATCCTCGGAGGTATTGCTGCAGCGCATGGTGGACTGAAACGCTGGTTGTGGCCAATGGTGTGTGCTATCACGTTGCCCGACTTGGTATATGTCTATCTGAGTTATGTCCAGCCAGAAGGCCTGGGTATCGTTAATGTGTGTATCTTTGTGGAGCAGTTTGGCTATGGCTTCGGTTTTACAGCCTATATGCTTTATCTGATTTATTTCTCGGAGGGTCAGCACAAGACCGCTCATTATGCCATGTGTACTGGTATTATGGCATTGGGCATGATGCTGCCGGGTATGATGGCTGGTTGGTTGCAGGAAACGATAGGTTATCGTCATTTCTTTGTATGGACCATCATCTGCTGTCTGGTTACCTTTGCTGTATGTGCCTTCCTGAAGATTGACCCTGAGTTCGGAAAGAAAAAGAAATGATGACTAACGGACAAGACAGAACGACTCCTTGGCTTTCCTCTTTGTATTTCGCAAAGGGTATGCCTCGTGTTGTCATCTTTGTCATTGCCCTGTTGCTGTTCCGTCAGATGGGATTCCACATGACGGAGAATTTGTGCTTGGTGGCACTGTTCTATCTCCCCTGGGTGCTGAAGGTTTGGTGGAAACCCTTGGTGGATCATTCACACTTCTACCGGTTGTGGATTCTTACGACGCAGTCCTTGCTGGCTCTTTCCTTTGCCCTATTGGCTTTCTCTTTGTCGGAAACGTGGCAGGTGATAGGCCTTCTGATAGCTGTCTCATGGTTCACCGCAGTTCATAATGTGGCAGCCGACGGCTTTGCCCGTCTGCGTCCGTTGGCTTATCGCCATTCTGTTGTTCAGGAGCTGTTTCGTAAGTTTGCACTAATAGTAGGACAGGGTGTCCTCCTCGTCTTAGCTGGCAATCTGCAGGTGTTCTATCGTCATGATATGCTTTATGCTTGGCGGGTGTTGTTCTATTTCCTTTCAGGCATCTTCCTGCTCTTGTTCTTTTGGCATGTATGGACGTTGCCAAGTTCACGACGTGAGGCTTTCGATACTTCTGCCCCGCAGCAATTGTTAAGCAGGCTATGGGGTAGGGGCATTCTGTTTCTGTTGGCTTATGCCTTTGCGCAAGCAATGGTAGGTAAGGTGAGTATCCTCTTCTTGGTTGATA
>CAZIKA010000063.1:0-11286 GCA_964539705.1 uncultured Prevotella sp.
GACCGACGATGGTCGCATCATCCTGATGGACACCAACAACTCCAGCAATGATTTCCAGGTTTCACTCACAATCAAGCCACGCAAATACGATGAATAAGAAATATTTAGTCTCTCTAGTTTCGCTAGTATCACTAGTTACACTAGAATCATTCGCCCAAGAGAGTGAATACCGCTATGATGATGCCATGCAGCTATGGCAACAGACGGATAATGCCGCAGGGCTGGGAATAGAATATAGTCGCGACCGAGGTTATGCTGAGTTCAACGTAGAGCATCGCAGCGGTGACTACCATCGTGTGCAGGAAGGCGGACAGCGTAACCAACTGAAGTTTACCACCGAGCGCTACCAGCAAATCAGTATGCTATTAGTGGGCTACGGGCGGTTCCAGTTTGATATGGATCGCACACAAGACCGCGCCTGGTGCGATGTAATGCGTCCTTACAACTCTAACCCGTTCTTCTCTGGAAGCAGTATCCTGGGAAAATACGACACGCAGGACTTCGACCTCACGGCAGCTATCAGCACCATTCCCATTCCATTGTCAAGTAATAATATGGACAGGGAGATGACCGTTGGTTGTAAGTTGGATTATAAGGTAGGCGATTTGAGTCGTCTGCGCGACCCCCGCTCACGTTCTGAGCTCCTTGACTATAAGATTACGCCCGCCATCACCTATGCCTTCGGAAAGCATACTTTAGGACTGAACGGTCATTACAACCGCCGTAAGGAGAAGATTCCTGGACTAATCACCGTACAGGATGATCCCAATCTGTCTTACTATCTGATGAGCGGTATGGAACAAGCCAATGGAACCATTGGGGGCTATAAAGGATTCAGTCGTGAATGGGTGAACCATGAGTTTGGTGCCGAACTGAACTACGGTTATCAAAAAAGCAATTACAACAGTCTTTTATCTGCTAGCATCAGTCGAGGAACAGAGGATGCCTGGGGACAGTATAAATACGAGCCAGGTAAGTACACCACTTATATATATAAGGTATCATCTCTTGAACGTATCAAGATCGGTTCCCGACTCCATCAACTTGATTTGTATGCGAACTTCACACAAGGCTATGCCGACGAGTATCGTCAGCAACTCATTCAGGAAAAAGATGCCAAAGGCAATACCAGCTACCATTACGAGACGCAGATAGAATACAAGAAACGCTATCAGGTGAAGACCACCGATGCCTCTATTCATTACCGTTGCTCATGGCTCGATGGTGAAGCCATCAGTGGCTATGCCGGTTTCTGTTATTCTTTACAGCACATTAGCAACAAGCACTTGCTCCCACTCTCTGATTTCCAGTACGACCACCATAATATTCAGCTTGAAGGTGGCAAGGCGTTCTTCAATAAGCGCCTGTGGGTAGACCTATCTGGTACCTATCACTTTGCCAGGAACGTAGAGCTGAACCTTGCCGACCCCACTACAGACTATGCACAGCAAGTATGGCTGTCCGATCAGGCCTACTATAAGGCTAACTACTGGCAAGGCCACGCAGAGGTGAAATACACCTTCCCACTGACCATCAAGAAAGAGCCTACCCAATGGTATGCAAAAGCTTACGGTGATTTTCTAAAAACCAATAACCAGATGGATCGTAAAACCATCGGTATCGCTATCGGAATTTATAACTAAACATATTATCATGAAACTAAAACTATTCTTAGCAGGACTGCTTGCACTATGTGCGACTCATCAAGCCTGCGCACAGTCGGAACTCTATCCCAAGCACTTCGACTTGGAAGAGGTCACTCTCTTGGATGGCCCTATGAAAACTGCCATGGAACTCAACATCAAGGTGCTGTTACAGTATGATGTTGATCGTCTACTCACACCCTATGTACGTCAGTCTGGCTTGGCCGACACACAAGACAAGACCAGTCCTTACTACCAGTGGCTCACTAAGCACCCCAATTTCAAGAACTGGGGCGGCGACGGTTTCGACCTGAGCGGACATGTCGGCGGTCATTATCTCTCTGCGCTGGCTCTAGCCTATGCTGCCAGTCATGATGCCGAGACGAAAGCGACTCTGAAACAGCGTATGGAGTATATGCTACAAGTGATGAAAGACTGTCAAGACCAGTACGACAACAACACAGAAGGACTCTATGGATTCATTGGTGGTCAACCTATCAACGACTCATGGAAGAAGCTATATAAAGGCGACCTCTCTGGCATACAGAACAACTGGGGCTGGGTGCCGTTCTATTGTCAGCATAAGATCTTGGCTGGTCTGCGCGATGCTTATCTCTATGGCAACAACGAGACGGCTAAAAAGATGTTCCGCAAACTCAGCGACTGGAGTGTCAACCTCATCAGTAAGGTCAACGATGATGCTTTCGAGGGATTCCTCAATTGTGAACATGGCGGCATGAACGAGTCTCTGCTGGATGCCTATCAACTCTTCGGTGACCAGAAATACCTTACGGCAGCGAAGAAATACACCCACAAGGCAATGCTCAACGGGATGCAAACGCTAAACACCTCGTTTCTCGACGGAAAGCATGCCAACACACAGGTACCTAAATACATTGGTATGGAGCGTATCTTCGAACAGGATGCCACAGCAACAAGCTATAAGAAGGCTGCCGAGAACTTCTGGACGGATGTTGCCCAGAACCGCACCGTCTGCATCGGTGGAAACTCGGTGAACGAACACTTCCTCTCCGCTGCCAATGGCAGTCGCTATATCGACCAGCCAGATGGTCCGGAGTCATGCAACACGAACAATATGCTGAAGTTCTCGGAGATGCTGGCAGATCGTACGGGCGACGCTAAATACACCGACTTCTACGAACAAGCCATGTGGAACCATATCCTCTCTACGCAGGATCCTACTACTGGTGGTTACGTTTATTTCACGACCCTTCGTCCTCAGGGCTATCGCATCTATTCTGTACCCAACAAAGGTATGTGGTGCTGTGTGGGCACAGGTATGGAGAATCACTCCAAATATGGACATTTCATCTATACCCACGATGGAGATAAGACTCTCTATGTTAACCTCTATACGGCATCTAAGCTTGAAAGCAAGGATTTTGTCATCACTCAGGAGACCCAGTTCCCCTTTGAGGCTAAGACCACCCTCACTATCGGTAAGACCGGTCATTACGGCATCGCACTTCGTCATCCTTCATGGGTAGGCAGCGATTTTGGCATCAGCATCAACAATGAGATTGTAGAGGATATGGAACTCCCACAGGGAAAAGCCTCCTATGTTACCATTACCCGCGACTGGAAAGAAGGCGACAAGATTGAAGTTACCCTGCCTATGGAACTTCGCTACGAGGCATGTCCCAACTACGAAGACTATATCGCCTTTAAATATGGCCCCATCCTCTTAGGTGCCAATACCACGAATGGCAGCGAACAGCTGCAGAATATGTATGGCGGCGAGGGACGTATGGACCATTCACCCGGTGCTATGGGTCGTCAGTTGAACCTCCTCGCATCGCCCTTGCTCATTGGTAACCGTAGCGATGTACTGAGCCGTATAAAGACTCAGGATCTCTCGAAGCTTACCTTTACCATCGATGCCCGCCGTGAGGGCGTGGACACCTATAAGTGGACAACGCTCACCCTGCAGCCTTTCTATCAGATTCACCACGACCGCTATATGTGCTACTGGTATCAGCAGACGCCAGAGAACTTTGCCAAGAGCGATATGGCACAGACCGAAGCTGCCAACGAGGCCCTGAAAAACCGTACCATCGACTTCGTAGCTCCTGGTGAGCAACAAAGCGAGGCTGGTCATGAGTACAACTACTCCAGCAACTCAGGCAAGGGAACCTACAACGGTGAGAGCTACCGTGACGCACAATCCGGTGGCTATGTGCAGTTCACCCTGTTTAATAAGGACGGAATCAGCGACCGACTTGCTATCATGTGTCGTTTCACTACTGCCGACAAAGGACGTATGGCTACACTGACTGTCGATGGTAAGAAGATTGCCGACATTACCATTCCTGGAAGGGTAAGAAGAAGCGAGAACGGCTTCTACAATGTGGAATACCCCATCCCTACCGACCTGATTAAGGACAATAAGGGCAACGTGAAAACCAAGTTTAAAGTTCGTCTCTCAGCTACAGGCTCTACCCCCAACCCAGGGCTCTACTACCTGCGACTGGTGAGCGGCTATGAGGAGAATCCCGATGGCTACAAGTTTCACGCACAGGACTGGACTACTGGCGACCCCAACCGTGTAGCTGCTAGCAAGTTTACCTACGACACCGAGAACAATACCATCACTATCGAGGCTGGTACGGGATCCAACAACGTGGCACTCATGATGAACTACGAAGGAAAGGAATATACCATCAGTCAGGATCAAACCTACTTGGTGGTACGAGGTACCAATCTAAAAACCACCACAGGTGCCAGTTACCTGTGGTGGCTCAATGGAACGAACCGAGGTTCGCAAGTTGCGCCAGCCTCGGTTCAAACTATTAGCCAAGATGGTCTCCAACAACAGGTCATTGCTTGGAATATGTCCACTAGCGGTCTTTACGACAATTTCACCGAAGACCTCTATCCCAGTGTCTGTGTAGGTCAGACTATCTTCGGCCTCACCTCCACCACAGGCACCAGCATCATCTATGATATCAATTTTGCTACATCACCCGCCGACTATCTCACCACTACTGACATCCATACTCCTTCTACTTTGAAAAACACCTCTGCCAACTACTATACAACAGAAGGCATCAAGGCCACTACTACTCAAAAAGGAATCTACATCAGCAAAGGCAAGAAACGACTGATAGCAAATTAGTCAATCATCTCAAAACCTGTATAAGGTACGAGAGCGGCAGGAATCTTGATGCCGTTCTCCGTCTGATTATTCTCCAGCAATGCAGCTACGATACGAGGCAGAGCGAGAGCAGAACCGTTCAATGTATGGCAGAGCTCCGTCTTCTTCGTCTCAGCATTACGATAACGACACTTCAAGCGGTTAGCCTGATAGGTATCGAAGTTAGAAACACTTGATACCTCGAGCCAGCGTCCCTGAGCCTCTGAGTAAACCTCGAAATCGTAGCAGATAGAAGAGGTGAACGACTGATCACCACCACAGAGCAGCAGGATGCGGTAAGGCAGTTCGAGCTTCTTCAGCAAACCTTCTACGTGTGCCAGCATCTCCTTGTGACTTTCCTTAGAGTGCTCAGGCTTGTCGATACGCACAATCTCAATCTTCGAGAACTCGTGCAGACGGTTCAAGCCACGCACATCCTTACCATAAGAACCAGCCTCGCGACGGAAACACTCTGTGTAGGCACAGTTCTTGATAGGCAGATCCTTCTCGTCGAGAATCACATCACGATAGATATTCGTTACAGGCACCTCTGCAGTAGGAATCAGATAGAAATCATCTACCTCACAGTGATACATCTGACCTTCCTTATCAGGCAACTGACCCGTACCATAACCAGATGCAGCATTTACTACCGTAGGAGGCATAATCTCTGTGTAACCACTCTTACGAGCCTCGTCGAGGAAAAAGTTAATCAAAGCACGCTGCAAACGGGCACCCTTACCAATATAAACAGGGAAGCCAGCACCTGTAATCTTCACGCCCAGGTCGAAATCAATCAAGTTGTACTTCTTAGCCAGTTCCCAGTGAGGCAACGGATTAGCAATACCCAGCTTGGGGTTCACGTCCCAGTTGCCTACGGTATCCTTCTCCGTACATTCCTTCAGGTTCGACTTCACCACGTGGTTATCCTCTGCGGCAGCACCCTCAGGTACTTCATCATAAGGGATGTTAGGAATCTGACAGAGCAGACGAGTCATCTCCTCCTGTGCCTGATTCATCGTATCCTCCAACTGTTTGTTGGTTTCCTTCATCTCAGACACCTGAGCCTTGATGGCGTCAGCCTCAGCCTTCTTGCCTTCCTTCATCAAACCACCAATCTGCGCAGCCATTTTCTTGGCCTCACTCAGATTCTTGTCAAGTTCCTGCTGGGCCTCGCGACGCTTCTTATCGACAGCCAGGACTTCGTCAATTGCCTCTTTTGCACCCTTAAAGTGCTTCTTCTCCAAGCCACGAATCACGCGCTCGGTTTCCTCAGTAATGAGTTTCAGTGTAAGCATAAATATTTTATTTTTTAATTTTTACATTTTTCAATTTTTACATTTCCTACAATTGCTGCAGTCGGGCAATATATTTACCCAAGATGTCGAACTCCAAGTTCACAACGGTACCCACCTTGATATCTTGGAAGTTGGTATGCTCCATTGTATAGGGGATAATAGCCACCTGGAAACTGTTTGCCGTAGGATTACACACCGTGAGTGATACACCATTAACGGTGACAGAACCCTTATCAACAGTAAAGTAGCCTCTGCGAGCCATCTCACGATTCTCTGGATATTCAAAGGTGAAATAGGTGGAGCCATTGGCATCCTCCATCTTTACGCACCTTGCCGTCTGATCCACATGACCCTGTACGATGTGTCCGTCCAGTCGTCCGTTCATAATCATCGAGCGCTCCACGTTGACCTTGTCACCCACCTTCAGCAGCCCCAGGTTCGTACGGTCCAATGTCTCCTTCATGGCAGTCACCACGTAGTTCTCACCTTCTATCTTGACAACAGTCAGACAGACACCGTTATGAGCCACACTCTGATCGATGCCCAGTTCGTTTGTAAACGAGCAGGTCAGCGTGAAATCAATATTCTCCCTATCTTGCTTAATCGCTACTACCGTAGCAAACTCCTCTATAATTCCAGAAAACATACTTTTTCAATTTTCAATCTCAAAGAGAAAGGGACCGCCAGGGTGATGTGATGAAAACTCCTTTATCACAGGTTATGGGTGCTCTCCGTCTTTGTAATCCATCGGCATTTGGAAAACGCTTGGTTAATGGCCCGCCATTGACAAGAGAAGACAGCCCGGTTTTCATTGTTATTTGATGAGTATCCCGATCGAACCGAGACGGCCCCTATTTTTCTTTTTCTATTCTACAATCTCGTATGCAGTCGTTTCATCGCCCGTGTTCACCTGTTTGAACTTATCGCGATATTGCGACGGCGTCATGCCCATATTTGCTTGGAACAGTCGGTTAAACTGTGCAGCATCAGCAAATCCCGTCTCAAACGAGATATCAGCGATGCTGTCGTTGGTTTGTTCCAGCATCTGCTTGGCTTTATTTAGTCGGAAGTCAGCAACATATTCTCTCACCGACTTCTTCGTGATATACCTCAGATGGCTCTCAAAGTCAGCCAGACTGATGGACATCTGTTCCAAAAGCGGTTCCATATTCAGTTGCGGATTCTTGTAATTCATCTCCATCCAAGCCTGAACGGTGTGAATAAACTCCAAGTCCTCCTCCTGATGGACTTCCATCTTGGATGCAGCCCTCTTACGTCTCATCTCTTGTCTGCGACGACGTCTCTGCATCCAGAACATCAGGAGAAGGAGAGCCACGATGCCCACAACGACATATATCCATATCGAAGCACGCGACATCAGGAACGATGCAGGTACGATGACCTCTATTTCCCTCATGTCGTATTTCTCTGGCGAGTCGAGCAGGAAGGCTTTCACCTTGAACTTATACGTTCCAGCCGGCACATCCATATACCATGCAGCACATTCCTTGTCGGCATTCTGCCAATCCTCGTCATATCCCTCCAGCATATACTGATAGTGCACACGATGCTGCAACTGATAGTTCAGCGATGCGAATCGGAACATAAAGCGTGAATCGTAGCTGGGCAGTTTGACGCTCTTTGCATCAGGCACGTAATAGTCGTAGTGATTGTCATACCGCGGACTCTGCAACACATCATCCAGCGCAAAGTCTGTTATTCTGAGTTTCAGCATCGAGCCAGACGATGTAACCAGTTTCTCCTGATCCACATGGTAATAGCCGTTCAGCGTACCAAAGAGGATATTTCCGTTGCCCATCATCGTAGCCGAGCTTTCCGAGCAGTTGGTCTCGTCCACACCCTCCAAATATGAGTAGGTAGCAAAGATACGCTTGCCTATATCAAATGAGCAGAGGTTATGATCGGTGGCAAACCACACGTTGCCTCTGCTGTCGAACGTGAGGCTCTTGATTTCCTCAGACACCAGTCCGTCCTTGGCTCCAAAATGTTCAAAGCGCCAGCGTCCCTTGGAGTCTTGTCCTATGGTATGAGCCAGTCCGCCGCCATTGGTTCCTATCCACATCATGCCCTGCTTGTCACGATCTACACATACGATATCGTTTGACAGAAGGATGTCGTCAGGAAATTCCTCTGACGGTTCCAGCTTGTTCACGCTGACCTTTCCGTTCTTATACGACAGGATCAGTATGCCGTCTGTTGTTCCAGCCCATACGTTGCCGTCTTTATCAAGGGCTACGGTACGCACTTTCTGATACGAGCCGATGGGATAGTTGCTCATCCCTCGCTTAGGATACAGGAAGGCCTTTTGTCCCTTTGGCAACAGATTGACACCTCCGCCGTAGGTAGCCACCCAGATATTCCCGTTCTTATCCTCTATGCTATAGTAGACGCGATTATCGTTTATCGACGTAGCGTCGCCCGCAATGTGCTGATAGTTCTCTATCGTATAGCCTGTGCCTTGCTGCGTCATCTTAAACAGACCGTAGTCCTTCGACGACAGCCAGTAGTTGCCTTTCGAATCTTTTGAAATGCCGTAGATGCGTCCCAGGGGCTTTCCTTCGTTTGTCTGTGTAATTACCGAACGGGTACCGTTGTCCTGAATCACAAAAAGCCGTCCGGCCTTATTGCTGATCAGCAGTTGCTTCTTAGCCTTGTCATACAACATGCCGCGTACCTCATTCTCTAAAGGCTCTGTGGCATCAGGACTCAGCAACACGCGCTCAATGGTCTTGTTGACAAGTTCCAGTTTCTCCAACCCACGCATAGAAGTTGACTCAAAGACCACTCCCTCGTTAGTCACCAGCATGGCATTGACGGTGTTCGAGAGGTTCCAGGGGTTCGATGGGTCGTTATGGAAATACTCTACCTCGTCGGTCTCGCGATTATAATAGCCGAATCCGCCACGGTTCATCGCCATCCAAACGATGCCGTTGCTCTCAGTAAACTTGCCTCCGTTGCCGTCATAATCAGGCAACTTCACATTGTGGGTGAAGAATTTCTCATTGCCCGTCTCAGGGTTCAGCCTCGACACGCCCATTCGCTTGTCAGTAAACCAAACCAGCCCATGACTGTCAACGAAAATCGTTTCTACTGGGGTACCTCCGCTACGAATCGTCTCAGAATCCTGTCCATACGAGAAAGAGACAATCTTTCCACTCTCCGTACCGGCAAAGACATTATAGCCATTGGAATAGACACACAACACTTTCTCGTCGAGGAACAATCCCTTGCGCTCTACTGTCAGGTTGCTGGCATCCATTCTGTGGAGGCCCTCATTGGTGCCAAGCCAGATATCATCCTGATACCCTTCGGCTATCGACGATATCTTCAAATCGCCCACCGTGATGAGCTGTGACTTGAATTGATTGCCTTCTATCCTCAGCTTATAGAGTCCCACGCCATCGATCACAATCAGCACATCGCCGCTACTGGTCACGAAGATTGGTTTCTGCGTACGAAACTCATCGCTGCCGCTTACATCCTCGAAAGGATTAAGAAAAGTATCGATAGAACGCTTCAAGACGAATACGCGCCCATCGTACATGCGCATCCATATATTCTGCTGGTTGTCAACGGCGAGTTGCGATATGCGGTTGTGCATATTCTTCACATGGCTGCCAGCTCCCGTCTGGTAATTATAGAAGTTGTAGCCATCGAAACGCGACAGTCCGTTCCACGTAGCCAGCCACACGTAGCCATAATCATCCTGTATGATCTGAGCTATGGCATTACTTGCCAGTCCGTCGTCGGTAGAGTAATGATGACGTGATGCCTGCAGTTTCTGGGCATAGGCATAGGAGCCTCCCATCACAGTCAGACAGGCAACGACGATAAGCGAATGTAGCAGATTCTTCATCATAATAGTTTACTCAAAGGTTTCAGGCTACGAAATTACAAATATTTTTCGGGGTAACGACCTATTTTTATTATTTTTAACTTATCTGTTCTTATGATTCAGGAACCACCTGTGGGTCCACGAGATATACATCAGCAGGGCCAGCACATCGAGTATCAGCGTTACGAAGAGCATCTCCTGCGTGCGACCGTAGAAGAGGTAATACCCCGTTCCTACGCCAACAGCCAAGCCACTCTCCCATCCCAGCATAAACGTGCTCTGCGAAGTGCCTCGCTGACAATGGCGACTCAGTTTGATGAAGAACAGCAGGAAGCGTCCGCCCACCAGTCCTACACCCAGTCCCAGAAGGGGTGTTGTCAGGGGAGAATACCTGGATGTCAGCAGAATGATTAACGAGGCGCCTATCAACAACAGACCTGATACCACCTCGCTCTTCAGCTCTGCATCCTGGAACACGAAGCGCTGAGCCAGCAGAGCCAGCAGGAAGCCCAGCATCACCATGCCGTAAGCCTCTACCGTCACAGGGAGTGACATCAGCAGACCTACTGCCAGCGTCACCAGGAAGAGGTTGATGAACAGCGACCAGCCTGATGTCAGGAAGAACCTGTCGAGACTCAGCAGATGCACATTATCCTCTGGCACGCGGAAGGGGAAATGGATACACGCCACCAGCACGATAGCCACCACACAGCACACCAAAGCCAGGAAAAAGACATTGAGTGTAGCCATGCTTGAGAAAGGTATCGACGATGGTTTGATGATGGCCGACAGCTGCATAAGCAAAAGCGCTGCCATCGGTCCTATAGACAAGGCGAAGCGTCCGAACCACGTTGCAGAGTGATTTGCCTCCGTGCGTTGATGCGACTCGCAGGTATCGATAATCAGCGTAGAGCTGAGCACCATCTGTGCCAATCCGAAAGCGGCTCCCTGCAGGATTCGCCACGCCAGTATCGCTGGGAAGACGTGCTGTACAGACAGCCGGAACAGGGGCAGCGTCATCGATACAGCCAGTATGATCACACTCACCAGAAACACCATGTTTCGTCTATAGTGCTGCACCAGATAGGAGCAGAAAGCACCTGGCAAGAACAGACCCAGCGCAAACGAGCCCATCACCAGTCCCACCTGTTGATGATTCAGCTGAGCCGACTCCTTCAGCCATATCGGCAACGTAGGAATCAGCATCGTGACTGCCATCGACAGCACCAGATTCGCTATCGCCATCAGCCAGAACTCCTTATGCCACAGCCGCAAATGTACTCTCGTTCCTTGTGAATTCACCTTTTATCTTTTTACTTCTTACCTCTCACCTCT